>NZ_NHTT01000006.1:0-302384 GCF_002806845.1 Marinomonas sp. ef1
ATATTTTTTGTCGTGCCCTTGCGCGACAAATTTCTTATATCTATGTTCTAGAAGTCAGCATTTTTTGTGCATGGGGTATCTGTTGCTTGCTGCGAATCAGCTCTGCCGAGTACAATCCCTGAAATTCAATTTTGCCTTATTCAATAGAAGGAAGACTTCTTGACCACCTTAACCGATGCTTTGCAAGCGCTGGCAACTCATTGCCAGCAAGCCGCGACGACTTCTGCACTCACCTTTCATCGTGGCGTAGAACGAGAAGCGCTACGAGTTGACCGAACTGAAGGCCACATCTCGCATAAGCCTCACCCGAAAGCATTGGGCTCGGCACTGACTCATAGCTCCATCACAACGGATTATTCCGAATCTTTGATGGAATTTATTACTGGCGTTCACCCAAGCGTTGAAGGTGTCATTAAAGAGCTAGAAGACATTCATAACTTGGTTAACCACGAACTATATAAGCAAGACGAATGTTTGTGGCCGGCCAGTATGCCTTGTTATTTAGCGGGTAACGAAGATGTTCCTATCGCGTATTATGGCGAATCAAACACTGGTAAGCTAAAACGCGTTTACCGCGAAGGTCTGTCTAATCGTTATGGTCGTATCATGCAATGTATCGCTGGCATGCATTACAACTTCTCTTTTGATAAGGACTTCTGGTCTTTCTTGGAAAGCTACAAAGGCAAATCCAATCTTTCAAAAGCTGAAAAACAAGCGTTTCAATCAGACAGCTATTTTGCTTTGATCCGTAACTTCCGTCGTAGCTCTTGGATGCTATCGCTGTTGTTCGGTGCATCACCCGCTATTGATGAAAGCTTTTTACCGAAAAAGCCTGACAGCCTAGATAAATTAGAAAAGAACACTTGGTTTGGCCCAAAAGCCACCTCACTTCGCATGAGTGATCTTGGTTATCAAAATAAGGCTCAAGCCGATTTATATGTATGTTACAACGAAGTTGAAACCTACATCAGCACGGTAAAAAAAGCCCTACAGACACCTTATCAGCACTACCAAGACATAGGTGTGAAAGTCGATGGACAATATCGCCAACTTAATAGCAATTTATTGCAGATCGAAAACGAGTATTACAGCGACATTCGCCCTAAACGCGTCACGCAACCTGGCGAACACCCAAGTGCAGCCCTGCATGCCAGAGGCGTTGAATACATTGAAGTTCGCATTATGGATCTAGATCCAAGCTCTTCTATCGGCATGCAATCTTCGACCTTGTATTTTATTGATGTATTCCTGCTTTACTGCATGTTACGTGGCGATGAGCGACTAGGCAGTGCTGAATGCAGTCAACTTCGTAAAATGCAGCAAGAAATTGCATCCCATGGTCGTGACCTAGACATGGACTTTGATTTTGGCCAAGGTCCAACTAAGCTTCGTACGAAAGCAAAAGACATGCTGAACTCACTCGCAGAAGTTGCTGAATTTTTGTCTAATAAAACAGGCAATCCGGCTTACAAACACGCAGTAGAAGTTCAACGAGAAAAATTAAGCAATGAAACGCTACTGCCTTCCGCTCAGCTACTTGAGCGCAGCAAGGCACAACAAGGCTATCAAAATGCCATGTTAATGCTATCAAAAGAACAGCAAACAGAATGGATGTCTCGCCCTTTATCCGATGAACTGACTCGTGAGTTTATGGAAAAAGCAGAACGCTCGTTACGAGATCAAGAAGCGATTGAGGCGGCAGATGAAGTGGACTTTGATACCTTCCTCGCGGCTTATTTGACACCGCAGTAAATCAAGTTTTTAGAACTGGTAGACATAAAAAAAGCCTCATACGAGGCTTTTTTTACTTTCTTCATATCATTATGCGTTTGGCGAAACTGGAATCTCTTCAAGATTATCAAGCACTAGCCATTCAGCGAGCTTGATACGCAAAACATCCACACCATCGCCATTCAAAGAGGAGAAAGTCTGAACTGAACCATCAACACCTAGGGTTTTAAGAACCTTCTGCACAGCCAACATAGTGGATTTAGCTGGTCCACGTTTTAGCTTGTCAGACTTGGTTAACAGCACATGAACTTTCATGCGATTTGATTTTGCCCAATCCAGCATCATTTCATCAAATTCTTTTAATGGATGACGAATGTCCATTACCAAGACAACACCTGCTAAAGAACGACGATTCATCAAGTAATCTTGCATATGTGCTTGCCAGACTTTTTTCATGGCAATTGGCACTTTAGCGAAGCCGTAACCTGGAAGGTCAATTAGACGACGATCATCAACATTCAATCCAAAACAGTTAATCAACTGAGTTCGACCTGGCGTTTTTGAGGTACGCGCCAATTTCTTTTGATTCGTAAGAGTATTTAGCGCTGTAGATTTACCAGCATTTGAGCGACCTGCAAATGCGACCTCAACACCTTGGTCTAAAGGACATTGAGAAAGTTTCTCAGCACTCTTAATGAAGTGCGCGGATTGGAAAGTGGAGTCAAAAGGGGTCATAAGTTGATATTCGTCAATAGATTCGGATTTGCATTCAGGTTTGTTTCAATTGCTGTATATAATGCCAGCAAACGCGAAAATATGCCATGTTAAACTCGATAAGCTACCTCAATCTGGGTAAATGAACACAATTGAGACAAGGATTTACAAAACACGACAAATAACAGCCGGACAATAAGCGTCATAGATGTAAGTTTTATGTAAACTTACTGGAAAATTAGAACCTTAAGTCTTTGATGGAATCGTATTCTGTTGTAATTCTGTGCATGATGTAAGAATACCTTTGTAAATTAACATGACTATAAATACGACTAGGAGTAATCCATGATAAAGCTGTTTTCAGCGCTGATACTTTCCCTACTTATCCCACTGACTGCTGCTGCCGCTGAATACAGTGACGGTAATGGTTATACAACTATAAAAACGCCAGTTCGCACTAGTGACCCTAGTAAGATCGAAGTTACTGAAATTTTTTGGTACGGATGCCCACATTGCTACAAACTAGAACCTATCACTCAAGCTTGGAAAAAAAATCTACCAAACGATGTTGATTTCAAATTCTTGCCAGCTGTGTTCGGTCGAGGTTGGTTAGCACATGCAAAAGCCTTCTATGTCGCCGATCTACTTGGTATAGAAGATAAAATTCGCGCAGATCTTTTTAATGCTATCCATGTTGAACACCGTAATCTAAACTCTGAAGACGCACTTGCTGCTTTCTTTTCAAACTATGGTGTTAGTGAAGATGAATTTCGTAAGCAATTCAATTCTTTTGCTGTGAATAGCCGCCTTAGCCAAGCCGATGCAAAAATACGTGCCTACGGCGCTCGCGGTGTACCAGGAATAATCGTAAACGGTAAATACTTGGTAAGCGCTGAAACTGCAAATGGCAATGAAAATATCTACAAAGTTGTTGATTTTCTTATCGAAAAAGAACGTCAGAAATAATAAAAATGAGGCGATATGACGGAATCATCGAGTGACAAACTGATAGAAGCGTTACGTAAAGCAGTTTCCAGAACCAGTATGCTAGCTGAAGGGAATGACCCAGAGCTTGATTCCGTTGTTCGCCAAATTCGCCAAGTTATAACCAAAGGAGCGGATGCCCAAGAAATACAAGATGTGCTTAATAATGCAGAACCGCTGCTAATCAAAAGTGATGAAGCCCAAAGCAGCCGAGCTAAACAGGTTAGAAGTACGTTACAAGAACTTATCGATCTGCTTGAAAAACAAGACAGCAAAAGAGTCCCTCAGAACGAGAAAAAAGAACTTGAAGCCCAAATACGTCTACACTGGCAAACTCCATCTAAATGGCCTCATCTTTTAAAAGGCTTTTTGTCGTTGGCTGAGAAAACATTGACCCAAACAGAGTCAAGCCAACCTAAAAGCTCACTTTTCAGACGGTTTTTCAATCGAGATCTAGAAACGAAATCACAGAAAAATGATCAAGAAATCATGATTCAAATTAGCCACACACTTGCTGGGCTCATGAATAACTTATCATTACCGAGTCATTACGACGAAGACATTGTCGACTTAAAAAAAGCACTTTTAGGCAACGACAACCTCCAACAGCTTCCTGGACTACTTGATGAAGCTATTAACTTAATAATGATCGCTATCGGCAAAACACAAGAAAGTCTGACTAACTATCTTAATCAGTTAAATAAGCAACTTGCCAGTATCAACGAATCCATCTCCAGCAGTTATCACTCACAGAAATCGCTATCTGTGAGTCGCGAAGGCTTTAACAACAAGCTACAAAAACAAGTTACAGACACATCACAAGCAGTTCAGAGCGCCAACGATTTAGAAAGCCTAAAAACACTTATTAACAATAGACTGTCGACTATTTCAAGCACCATGACCGAATACAAGACGCAAATGGTAGAGCAGGAAAAACACGCCAATCAATCCATCTCCTTACTTAAAAATAAAGTAACGCGAATGGAAAAAGATACGGTGTCACTTCGCTCATTACTGCAAGAAAAGCTCGCTCAAGCAATGACAGATTCATTGACTGACCTACCAAACCGAACCGCTTACCAAGATGCTATTTTGCCCTTATGCAAAATCATGCAAAAAACTCAAAAACCCATTTGCTTAGCAGTCTGCGATATCGACCATTTTAAAAAAGTGAATGATACTTGGGGGCATCTTGCTGGCGACAAAGTATTACGCCTCGTACCAAAACAAATACGTAGCGCTCTATTAAAAGAAGATCTTATGTTTCGTTACGGCGGCGAAGAATTTGTTATCGCTTTTCCAGATACTACTTTGGTACAAGCCATCGAACGTGCTGAAGCTATTCGACTTGCGGTAGCCAAAACTCCATTCAATATGCAGGGCGAGCCAGTATCGATTTCCATCTCAATTGGTATTGCAGAACTTCACACACAAGAAAACCCAGAATCTTTATTCGCTAGAGCTGACAAACAACTCTATATGGCTAAAGAAGCAGGACGAAATAGAGTCATGGCGAATAAATAGTTTAGGTAAAGCAGTACCAGAGCTTTGCTGTCGCGGTTACAATAACCACTTACATTGAACGCAACGCTGTCAAACAACGATAAAGCGATTAAATTAGGCTTTTCAATAGGCTCCCAATAAAGCTTTTCAATAAAGAGAATGGCGAGCGATGCCGCCACTAGGATGAAGTAGTTTATGCAAGACGATCAGAAAACAACCACCGACTTTGGCTTCAAAGAAATCCCAACAGATGAAAAAGTGAAAGCCGTCGCACAAGTTTTTCATTCCGTAGCTGCCAAATACGACATTATGAATGATTTGATGTCCGGTGGTATTCATCGTCTATGGAAGCGACACACTATTAGCCAATCAGGCGTTCGTGCTGGCAACAGCGTGCTAGATATCGCCGGCGGCACAGGTGATTTGACGGTTAAATTTTCTCGCCTTGTGGGTAGCGAAGGACAAGTCATTCTAGCGGATATTAATGACTCAATGCTGAAAGTTGGTCGTGACAAGCTCGCCAATCAAGGCATTGTTGGTAACGTGAAATTTGTTCAAGCCAATGCCGAAGCACTGCCCTTTCCTGACGATACTTTCGACTGCATTACCATTGCCTTTGGTTTGCGCAATGTGACTGACAAATCCAAAGCGCTTGCTTCTATGTACCGTGTTCTGAAGCCAGGTGGCCGTTTATTAGTTCTGGAGTTTTCTAAACCAGAATCTGAGCTTTTATCACAAGTCTACGATCAATATTCTTTCCGCTTACTTCCAGCAATGGGCAAATTGATCGCGAATGATGCAGACAGTTACCGTTACCTTGCCGAATCAATTCGTATGCATCCAGATCAAGAAACTCTGAAAAGCATGATGGATGAAGTCGGATTTGAACGTACCAGCTACCAAAATTTAACGGGCGGCATTGTTGCGCTTCATAAAGGATTTAAATTTTAGCCATGTTGATCAGTACTTTTCGTTTACTGCGCATACTCTATACAGTAATGCGCTTTCGTCTTGATGTGTTTATTCCTTTCGCTCTTTTGCCTTGGTATATTCGTTACACTCTTGGTCTTGTTTGCTCCATTGGCCGCAAGCGCGCTAGTCAAAATAAAGGTGAGCGACTTCGTCTGGCTCTGGAAAGCCTTGGCCCTATCTTTGTTAAGTTCGGACAAATATTATCAACACGCCGAGATTTACTAGACGATGATATCGCCGACGAGCTAGCAAAGCTGCAAGACAAAGTGCCTGCTTTTCCCGGCCATATCGCTCAAGCCATTGTCGAAAGAGATTTAAAAGCACCGGTTTCTGAACTGTTCGCTGAGTTTTCGGCAACGCCTTTGGCCTCTGCTTCTATTGCACAAGTTCATACTGCTAAATTGCATTCTGGCGAAGACGTAGTTGTTAAAGTCATTCGTCCGAAGATTGAAAAAACCATCAGTAAAGATATTAGTTTACTCTACACTTTGGCGCACCTTGTTGCTAATTTGAGCGCCGACGGTCGTCGCTTAAGACCTGTCGAAGTAGTAACAGATTACGAATATACCATTCTTGATGAACTGGATCTTGCCAAAGAAGCAGCCAATACGGGCTTATTACAGCGCAATTTTACCAATTCAGAATTACTGTATGTGCCACAAGTCTATTGGGATTACAGTCATCGTAATGTCATGGTCATGGAACGTATCTCTGGCATTCCTGTAGCCGACATTGCAGCACTTAATAAAGCTAATGTCGACATGAAGTGCTTGGCAGAACGCGGTGTTGAAATCTTTTTCACCCAAGTTTTCTCGCACAGTTTTTTCCATGCCGACATGCATCCAGGCAATATCTTTGTAGATGCCACTAATCCACAGAAACCCAAATATATCGCTATTGACTGCGCCATTATGGGCAGCCTAGATGACGCAGACAAAAGTTACTTAGCACGTAACCTATTAGCGTTTTTCCAGCGAGATTATCGTTTAGTTGCAGAACTTCATGTTGAAAGCGGCTGGGTTCCTAAAGGTACGCCGGTACATGCCTTTGAGTCTGCTATTCGCAGTGTTTGTGAACCTATGTTTGCTAAACCACTGAAAGACATTTCTTTTGGACAAGTACTGATTGGTTTATTCCAAACCGCACGTCGCTTTAATATGGAAGTGCAGCCACAGCTAGTTTTATTGGAAAAAACTCTACTCAATATTGAAGGTTTGGGCCGCCAGCTTTATCCGGACTTGGATCTATGGGTGACAGCTAAGCCATTCCTAGAACGCTGGATGCGAGAACAAATGGGGCCAAAACGCGTGATGGAAGAAGTACGCAAACAAGCTCCGCAGTGGGCAGGTCAATTACCACAAATTCCTAATTTGATTTTTACTGCGTTATCACAAATGTCGCACCAAGAAGAACGCATGCAGGCGCAGACCGAAGCTATTGATCAATTAGGTAAAGAATTAAAAAAAGGCCGACAAAATATACCCTTCAGATTGCTTGGGCTACTAAGCTTAGGTGCGGCTTGGATTATTACTGATCCTGCATCTTTAACGCATATAAAAGACGCCGATTTAACCAGTTTAGGACTGTTTTTAGTAGGAATTTACCTGCTTGTCTTAAAACCGTAACCTTTGAGAGACTATAATGAAATCCGATGTATTGGCTGAATTAGCAGCCACACTAGAACAACGTAAAGCCGCAGCAGCAGACTCTTCTTATGTTGCTAGTCTACACGCAAAGGGATTAAATAAGATCCTTGAGAAAGTAGGCGAAGAAAGCATTGAAACCATTATTGCGGCGAAAGACGCAGTGATCTCTGGTGATAAATCCGATTTGATTTATGAAACTGCAGATCTATGGTTTCACACACTTGTCATGTTATCTCATTTAGATATTGGCCCAGATGCTATACTTGATGAACTAGCACGCAGATTTAACTTGTCTGGCTTAGACGAAAAAGCCAGTCGTACCAAATAAGCAGTAGGAGTAATTTATGTTAGGTGGAATCAGTATTTGGCAATTATTAATTGTTTTAGCCATTTTAGTACTTATTTTTGGCACCAAAAAGCTTAAGAACCTTGGCTCTGATCTAGGTGGTGCTGTCAAAGGCTTTAAAGAAGCCGTCGACAAAGACACGGAAGCCGAAGACGAAAAAACCGCCCAGCATAAAGTAATTGATGCTGAAGTTAAAAAAGATGATAAGAGCGCCTAATCTGTGTTCGACATTGGCTTTTCTGAACTCCTTGTTGTTTTCGTAGTTGGTCTTTTAATTCTTGGCCCTGAACGTTTGCCTCATGCTGCAAAAACGGCGGGGCTATGGATTCGTAAAATTCGCCGCAGTATTAATTCAGTGCAAAGAGAAATTAATGCACAGCTGGATCATGAAGAGCTGCAACAGAAAATTAACGAGACCAATCAGCGCCTTCTAAAAGAAGGTCAGGCGATTCAAAATACCATAACGCCCTACCCTGAGGGTTACGACACTAAAAAAGATGCGCTTGAGCCCATTACCGCTGTGCAGTCAGCAGAAGAAAAAGCAGATACCGCAGCGGTGGAAAAAGAAGTGCTACTATCTACGGCTGACGAGTCAGAAACAATGGAAAAATCAGACTCAACTGAGACTCAAGCCATGGATGATATTAGAAAAACGACTGAAACAACTGCTTCTCGAACCTAATCATTATTTTAACAAAGCGCGGACATGTGACGCATTATGAGTACAGATTCTTCCAATCAAGCACCACTTGTCGCTCACCTTATCGAGCTAAGAAATCGTTTATTAAAGTGTGTTCTGGCAATACTTATCCTCTTTATTGGCTTGTATTCTTTTGCCAACGATTTATATCTGATTGTCTCTGAACCACTACGACTATTACTCCCGCCTGGCAGCTCGTTGATAGCAACAGAAGTAGCATCACCCTTTCTCGCGCCACTCAAGCTAACCTTTGCCGTCGCGGTACTAATATCGGTTCCCTATACTCTTTTTCAGGCTTGGTCGTTTATTGCGCCTGCTCTGTATAAAAACGAGAAACAAATTGCGATTCCACTATTGGTTTCCAGTATCTTTCTTTTTTATGCTGGTGTTCTGTTTGCTTACTACGTTGTCTTGCCACTTATCTTCGGCTTTTTCACGACAGTAGGGCCTGGCGAAGTGACCGTTATGACGGACATTAATAACTACCTAAACTTTGTCTTAAAACTATTCTTTGCTTTCGGCGTAACCTTTGAAATCCCTGTTGCCACCTACTTACTTATTAAAGCGGGTGTCACAACAGTTGCGACGCTATCCAAAAAACGTCCTTATATTTTTCTAGGTTGTTTTGTTGTTGGCATGCTCATTACGCCACCCGATATTTTTTCGCAGACCTTGCTGGCCATCCCAATGTGGATGCTATTCGAACTTGGACTTATTGCTGGCCGCACAGTAAAAGTTGTGGTTGATGGGAGTGAAGAAAAAGAAGAGAGTGAAAGGTCCAAAGCAAGCCAATAACAACCTCCCCTTGTTCACGCACTACACATAAGACGCTTAAGATTAATCTCTTAAGCGTCTTTTTGTTGTTATGAGGAAAATATTTATAAAAATGAAATAATTTTATAAAACACTGTTTCATTTATATCTACTCGGCTATATTCTTACCTTGAACAAAAATTGAGCTTTATAAAAAGCTATTAAAGCACTACTTCACTCCATCAAGACAAGAATAAAAATGTGAGGGAAAACAATGAAACACTCTGTTGCAATAGGCTTAGTTGCCACTGTTGGCGCGCTTCTGTCATTTCAATCTCATGCGACCAGTTTGTACCAAGCTGTCGTATCATCCACACCAAAAGCTGGTGAGTACGGCAGCATCAAGGATGCTCTTCAGAATGCACCAGAAGATAAAAGCACTTACAGCATATATATCAAACCAGGCCTATATAACGAACAAATCATTATTGACCGCGATAATGTGCACTTTATTGGCGCAGGACGAGATAGAACCATCATTGCCAAAGCTATTGCTGCAGGCATGAAAGGTGATAATGGCAAGAACATTGGCACTTCAGGTAGTCGAGTAGTTGAAATCAACGGCAAAGACTTCACTGCTCAGTCTCTTACCATCCGTAACGACTTTGACTATCTGACTAATGACAGCAAAGCAAAAGACGATCCAAGTAAAATCAAGCAAACTCAAGCCGTCGCTTTACTACTTGGTAAAAAAAGCGACCGATCAGCATTTTATGACGTATCTCTAGAAGGCTTCCAAGATACCTTTTACAGCAAAGGGGGCAGAAGCTATTTCAATAACTCCCGTATCAGCGGCACTGTTGATTTTATTTTCGGAAACGGCTTAGTTATTTTTGATAACAGCGACATTGTCGCTCGTTACCGTCCAAACCAAGAACTCCCTTTAGGCTATTTAACAGCCCCAAGCACCAATGAAGAACGGGCCTTTGGCTTAGTCTTCATCAATAGCCGCTTAATAAAAGAAGACAACCGCGTTCCAGCAGCTAGTTATGCTCTTGGTCGCCCTTGGCACCCAACTACTACTTTTCAAGATGGTCGTTATGCCGATCCCTTTGCCATGGGTTCAACCACCTTTATCAATACGGAGATGGATGATCACATCTATGGCTGGGATAAAATGCACGGTAAAGATATAAATGGAGAATCTATTTGGTTTACACCAGAAGATGGTGCACGTTTTAGTGAATACAAGAGCTATGGATCTGGCGCCTCAAAAGAGGGTTATCGCCCTCAATTAAGCGATAACGACGCGACTAAATTTACTATCGAGAACATGCTTGATGGCTGGCAACCAATTTTTTTGGCTGCCCAGAACACAACTGTTAAAGGCATTGTAAGCGCCCATCTAATGAATTTTCCAGCCCAAATAACCTTGAGCGACCAATACGGTAGAAAAGCTTCAACCACTACGGATAAACATGGAGCTTATCAACTTAAAATAAAAGACTTCATCCCACCATTTGTCGTCTCCGCGGCCGAACAGAACACTGACTGTTTAAGTAATAACACATTACGCGGAATATGCATGGCAGCTCTTTATGCTCCGACCAAGCCACAACTCGAGCAAAACATTAATTTCAATATTAATCCGTTTAGTGACCTGATTTTATCGGATACCGCAACGGCATCGGGTTACTTAGGCCCTCAACAAGTTATATCCTCACCAAAACTACCACTCATTTTTTCTGCAGAAGAATATGCTTCATCTGTAGCACGTTTTCACCAAGGATTTGATAACAGCTTACATGATTTAGGATTGCCAAAACATTTCGATCCCGTGCAATATGAGCCACAATGGCAACCAGCATTTGCTCAGTTAACGCAATGGTTATGGAGCAATAGAAATTATCAGACCAAGGTTGGTGAAGTTGCTGATAGCACTCTAATGGATCGTTTTTTTCAGCCTCTACTCGTCCCTGATTTACAAGGCAAAGTAGCAGCGTTTGACCTTAGTGCTATCCAGAAAAGGCAGCAACAAGTAGATACTGTTCCACATAGAGTATTTATTATTGGCGACTCGACAGCATCAAACTATCCGCAAGCCGTTGCACCTCGAATGGGCTGGGGGCAAACCTTCCAAGAGAATTTTGACACTCAAAAAGTACAAGTTATTAATGGTGCACAATCCGGTCGTAGCTCTCGCTCATATTATAATCAAGGTTGGTTTCGCTACCTCAGTAGTATGATGCACTCTGGAGATTATTTACTTATTCAATTTGGTCACAATGACGAAAAATGTGACGCGAGCAGCGCCGGACGCGGTCCATACGATGTCGCTAACACCTGTACCTACCCGAATAATGCGGATGGTCAAATACAAGCCCCAGCTGGGCAATAAAGCCTTTCATTCCAGCGCTCACTGGAGTTTTTTATTGACTATGCCAAGTCACATCAAATCACACCGGTTTTATTAACGCCCGTGACTAGAATGAAAACGATGAAAGGAAAAAATGAATTCACCGTCGTATCTACTCATTTTACGACACAAAACAGCACGAAGGGATTTGCTTTTACTGGCAACTATAGCCAAACAATTAAAGACACAGCCCAAGCCAACAATATTGCTTTATTAGATATAGAAATACGCTCCATAGAACTTGCTAATACATTAGGAGAAGAAAACTGGAAAGACTATTGGCTCGCTGTCGATCCAATAAAATTCCCTTATTACAAAGACCGTGCAGGTCGATTAGACAAACCTGATATTACCCATTTTCAAGAAAAAGGGGCGAAAGCGGTTGCTAAATTAATCGCCAAAGAAATTCGTCAAACACCAAAATTAAAGACACTATCAGACTCGACAATCGATTAATCCAGCATAAGGATCTAATCTAACATAAAAGTAACAGGGCCATCATTGGTAAAAGAGACTTTCATATCAGCACCAAAACGCCCTGTTTCAACCTTACTGTATTGAGCACGCACTTTATTCACAAAGTCATTAAATAAACGCTCTCCTTCTTCGGGAATGGCTGCAGTGGAAAACCCTGGACGCAAACCTTTCTTGGTTTCAGCAGCCAAGGTAAATTGCGATACCAGTAACACTCCACCACCAACCTGCTGGACATTCAGGTTCATCTTACCCTCTGCATCACCAAACATACGGTATTTCAACAGTTTATCGGCCAATCGCTGTGTATCTGCTTCTGTATCGCCTTTTTCTATGCCAACCAACACGAGCTGTCCGTGGTCAATCGCACCAATGGTTTCACCATCAACAACAACGCATGCGCTTAAGGCTCGCTGTATCAAGACTTTCATCGCTTTCTCCCTATATTTGCCAATGCTTACTAAGGTCAATAAGACAAATAACTTTAACAAAGTCCAGAAAAAACAAAAGCGCCCGAAGGCGCTTCTGTCGCTCACGAATTCATTTACATGAATTCATTTGCTGCTGCTCTTTTTAAAGAATAGCTATTACTTACGACCAGCGCGTTTACGCTCGTTTTCAGTCAATAATTTTTTACGAATACGGATGCTTTCTGGTGTTACTTCTACCAATTCATCGTCTTCGATAAACTCAAGCGCTTGCTCAAGTGTATGACGAATAGGCGGAGTCAACGTCAAGGCTTCATCTGTACCAGAGGCACGCATGTTAGTTAACTGCTTACCTTTAACTGGGTTAACAGTTAAGTCATTATCACGTGAGTGAAGACCGATAACTTGACCTTCGTATACTTCAACCGCATGACCCAAGAATAAACGACCACGGCTTTGTAGGTTAAACAAAGCGAACGCTGCTGTTTTACCAGTAACCATACTGATCAATACACCATTCTGGCGGCTACCAACATCACCTTCTTTTACTGGACCATAATGGTCAAATACGCTGGTCATAATACCAGAGCCAGAAGTTAGTGTTAGGAACAAGCCACGGAAACCGATCAAACCACGAGAAGGCGTCATGAACTCAAGACGAACACGACCTTTACCATCTGGCTCCATGTTAGTTAACTCAGCTTTACGCAAGCCAAGTTCTTCCATGATAGAACCTTGATGCTGCTCTTCAACGTCGATAACTACTAGTTCAAATGGTTCGTGAATTTTGCCGTCCACTTCTTTTTTAACTACTTCAGGACGAGAAACTCCCATCTCAAAGCCTTCACGACGCATAGTTTCGATCAATACAGAAAGGTGAAGCTCACCACGACCAGAAACGATGAACTTATCAGGTGTTTCGCCTTGGCGAACACGCAACGCTACGTTGTGGATAAGCTCACGATCAAGACGATCTGAGATATTACGAGTGGTAATGTATTTACCTTCTTTACCAGCAAACGGAGAGTCGTTAACCATGAAGGTCATGCTTACTGTTGGCTCATCTACAGACAATGCAGGCAAAGCTTCAACACAAGCAGGATCACACAAAGTATCAGAGATACTTAGGCCATCGATACCAGTAATACAAACGATGTCACCCGCAGAGGCTTTATCAGTATCAACACGCGCTAGACCGTGGTAACCCTTAACGTTCAAGACTTTGCCTTTACGCTCTTTACCGTCTGCAGATTTTACAACTACTTGCTGGTTTGGAGACAAGCTACCACGTGTGATACGGCCTACACCGATAACACCAACATAGCTGTCGTAATCCAATGCAGAAACCTGCATTTGGAAAGTCCCCTCAGGATCAACGTTTGGTACAGGAACGCTATCAAGAATCATTTGGTAAAGTGGCGTCATGTCTTCTGCCATATTTTCTGGATCATTACCAGAAATACCATTGATTGCAGAAGCATAGATAACAGGGAAATCTAGCTGCTCTTCGGTTGCACCAAGGCTGTCGAACAAATCAAAAACCTGATCCATAACCCAATCAGGACGAGCGCCTGGACGGTCAATTTTGTTGATAACAACAATAGGACGTAGGCCACGTTCAAATGCTTTTGATGTTACAAAACGAGTTTGTGGCATTGGACCATCAACTGCGTCAACTAACAACAATACAGAATCAACCATAGATAATACGCGCTCAACCTCACCACCGAAGTCAGCGTGTCCAGGTGTATCTACGATATTAATACGGTAATCGTGCCACATAATTGACGTATTTTTCGCCAAAATGGTGATGCCACGTTCTTTCTCTTGATCGTTAGAGTCCATGATTCGTTCAGAACCTTGATCTTTACGATCTAGTGTGCCAGATTGGCTTAATAGCTGATCAACCAAGGTAGTTTTACCATGGTCAACGTGGGCAATAATAGCTACGTTACGTAACTTATTGATATCATTAGACATTTATAGTTCTCTGCATTTAGCGTGAGCAAAAAGATATACCGCCGCTTGATACGGGCAGGTATGCTCTTCAAGCGTCTCGGATCTTGGTGCGGGGTAAAATTGGCGCAATTGTACTCTTATATTGATAAATATCCCATAAAAGTGACAAAAAAAGTCCACAAAAATACTTCAATAAAGTAACAATGCGCTTTCATATAAAACGATAACATTCATATACTACAAAAATGCTACGGTTCATTAGTACTTAATTAAGGTAAATAAATACCTACGTTTTCATGCCCTTTACCAAGTAAGTAAGAGGCATGCATACGACTCATGACACCTTTGCCACAATAGAGCAAATGAGTCACATTTTTCTCTAATTCAGCCCAATTAGATTCCAGTGCAAAAAATGGAATCACTTTGACAGGACGACCACTTACTTTTAAAGGTCGATTGCTTGCTTCATCGGGATGACGAATATCAATAATCACTTCATCACCCACTGGCATACGCACAACAGGTACTTCACCCTGATACTGCTTAGCCACATCGTCCATCACATTTTGAATAGACATAACCTGAGCGTTGCCAATCGCTTGTTCTAATACAGCAAAATCAAAATTGGTCTCTTGCTTCTCTACACGGTGCATTTTAGCGCGAGTAGTTGGCTTAACAGAAATAACACCACAAAACTCAGGCATACTGGCCGCAAAAGGTGCAGTACCGATTTCTATGGCCTTGTCTATGATGACCTGCTTATTCGTAGTGATCAAAGGACGAAGCACTAGCTCTTCAGTCACCTGGTCGATTACCTTTAAATTCATCAAGGTTTGGCTGGATACCTGAGCAACACTTTCTCCCGTCACCAAAGCTTTCGCTCCGACTTCTGTCATTAGCTGAGAAGCAGCACGCAACATCATACGTTTTAGAATCACCCCCATCTCTGCGTTATCGACTTTGGTTAAGATCTCGCCAACAACCGCCTCGAAAGGCACAGTGATGAATTTAACATTTAACGCCGAACCGTATTTCTCCCAAATGAAGTTGGAAACTTGTTTTACGCCGATTTCATGCGCATCACCGCCAAGATTAAAAAAGCAAAAGTGCGTTTTCAATCCTCGGCTCATCGTTAAAAAAGAGCTAACAGTAGAATCGTATCCACCAGACATTAATGACAACACAGAATCTTGCGACCCAAGCGGATAACCACCAAGACCTTCTTCACGTTGTTCGATCATCCATACTCGGTTATCACGAATATCAATGGGCACTAATACTTCGGGATTGTTTAAGCGAACAGCCAAAGCACCACAACGTGCTTTTAAGCAGCCACCAATATGTCTTTCTGCATCAACCGAAGTAAAGTCATGATGTCCGACACGTTTAACCCTAACCGCAAACACGGCATCTTTAATAACATCACCATAAGAAACAATAGCCTGTTCTACAATGTCATCAAGATCAACTAATGGAAATTCACGGACGAATTGAAAATGAGCAATGCCTGCTATATTAGAAAGTGACTGTATAAAATCTTCTCGTAATTCATCCCTATCGGAAAACACTTCAATAAAATCCCAATTGCCAGAAACAACTACATCGGCATCATGCTTTTTAAGAACCAACTTAACATTATGTCGAAGCTGTTTAATAAAAGCCTTTCTAACTGGACGACTTTTAATGGTGATTTCTGCAAAAAACTTAACAATAAATTTCATAGGGGTTGCGATTTATACCGGATATTTGAAAGGCGCATAGTATAAAGAAAAGCCCGTAGATACGAAAACGCTAAATTCGCACCAATACGGAACAAAATGCCGCGCAAGCGATCCAAAGTGGTGCATATTAACTTTTTTAAAGGCTAGATTTAGCCACCATTGAGTGCGCCATTTAATTAATAATGCTTATCCTATTGTAATATAAGGAATTATTAGACCGCACAAAATTCTGGCACAAGTTATGCTTTGTATTCGTCAAATGGCGCTTTATATTGAAGCACCCTATAAACGAAAATTAATTTCGCTTTAACTACGACTGGAGAACAACTATGTCAAACAAGACCCTTGCCTTGATTGCTGAGCATGACGCGAAGTGGGTTGACCTTCGCTTTACCGACTTTAAAGGTAAAGAACAACACGTAACTATTCCAGCTATTACGGTAGATGAAGAGTTTTTTGAAAACGGTCAGATGTTTGATGGTTCATCCATTACTGGCTGGAAAGGCATCAACGAGTCTGACATGATCATGTCACCTCAAGATGATACCGCTGTTATGGATCCTTTCACTGAAGAGTCTACTGTAATTGTTCGCTGTAACGTTATTGAACCTTCTACTATGCAAGGCTACGATCGTGACCCACGCTCTGTTGCTCTTCGCGCAGAAGAGTTCCTTAAGTCAACAGGTCTTGGTGATACAGCTTTCTTTGGTCCAGAGCCAGAATTCTTCATCTTTGATGATGTAAAATGGAAAACTGACATGTCAGGTTGTTCTGTAGAGATCAACTCTGAAGAAGCAGCTTGGTCTTCTAACAAGAAGTTTGAAGGCGGCAACATGGGCCACCGTCCTTTCGTAAAAGGCGGCTATTTCCCAGTACCACCAGTTGATTCTCATCACGATCTTCGTGGCGCAATGTGTAACGCTATGGAAAGTATGGGTCTTGTAATTGAAGTTCACCACCACGAAGTGGCAACTGCTGGACAAAACGAAATCGGTGTTAAATTCAACACTCTAGTTAAAAAAGCAGACGAAGTTCAAATTCTTAAGTACTGCGTACACAACGTAGCTCACGCTTACGGTAAAACAGCGACTTTCATGCCTAAACCAATCGTTGGTGACAACGGTTCTGGTATGCACGTTCACCAGTCTTTCTGGAAGAACGGCGAAAACCAATTCGCTGGCGACCAGTACGCTGGCCTATCTGAAATGGCGCTTTACTACATCGGTGGTATCATCAAGCACGCTAAAGCATTGAACGCGTTCACTAACGCTTCAACTAACTCTTACAAGCGTCTTGTACCTCACTTCGAAGCTCCAGTAATGCTTGCATACTCTGCTCGCAACCGTTCTGCTTCTATTCGTATCCCATACGTAGCTAGCCCTAAAGGCAAACGTATTGAAGCTCGTTTCCCTGATCCAACCGCTAACCCATACCTAGCATTCGCAGCTATGTTGATGGCTGGTATCGACGGTATCAAAAACAAGATTCACCCTGGTGATGCAGCAGATAAAGATTTGTACGACCTTCCAGCTGAAGAAGCTCATGCAATTCCACAGGTTGCTGCTAGCCTAGAAGAAGCGCTTAAGTGCCTAGACGAAGATCGCGCATTCTTGACTCAAGGTGGCGTTTT
Organism: Marinomonas sp. ef1; assembly: GCF_002806845.1. Classification (NCBI taxonomy): domain Bacteria; kingdom Pseudomonadati; phylum Pseudomonadota; class Gammaproteobacteria; order Oceanospirillales; family Oceanospirillaceae; genus Marinomonas; species Marinomonas sp. ef1. The sequence goes on from NZ_NHTT01000006.1 coordinate 17,978, forward strand.
CTCTGATGACATGATCAACGCTTACATCGAACTTAAAACAGCTGAAGCTCGTCGTGTATCTATGACGACTCACCCACTTGAGTTCGAACTTTACTACAGCGCTTAATATTTAAACTGCTAAGTAAACACTAAAGCCTCGACCTAGTTCGGGGCTTTTTTTTCACTAACGCTTTCTTAGTTTTTTATTGCCCAGCTTTTATAGATCTTTTTTGTACGACTTTATTTACACGGCTTTTCATTGCACAACTTTTTTTTGCACGGCTTTTTATTGCACAAAAGTAAACACCATTACCAACATGCACTATAATTGTGCATTGAACTTTTTTAGTTAATACAAAGACCTTAATAAATAAGCCATTTCGAACTGCCCAATGTTGGTTCGCTTTTTGCAACTATTATTAAAGGAAACCATAAAAGCAGGAGTCAATAGAGAGGCACTGTCTGTGTATAGCTTATTAATCGACCATTTATCCACTGCGGTTGTTCAATTGAACGACAACCTTGAGATCGAGTATCTAAACCCTGCTGCTGAAATGTTGTTGGCGGTGAGCCGACGCCGAATTTATGGCAATGACATTGGCGCCGCATTCCGTGAAGACGAAGAAAGTATTCAGGCCTTGCATGCAGCAATAGAGTCTGGCCATCCGTTTACTAAACGCGAAGCGGAAATAGAGTGCAGCAATAACAAAAAACTTTTTTGTGACTATACCGTCACACCCATCATGGGCACGTCGAATGATACTGAAAGCCTCATTATAGAGCTGTACCCACGTGACAGAATGAAGCGCATCTCACAAGAAGATGAAATCATAGCGAACCATGAAAGTAGTAAAGAGTTGGTTCGCGGTTTAGCCCATGAAATTAAAAACCCATTAGGTGGTATTCGTGGTGCCGCACAATTGATTAGTCGCGCCTTTACTGACGAAGCACTAAACGATTACACACAAGTCATCATTGAAGAATCCGATCGGTTACGTGATCTTGTTGACCGCTTATTAGGCCCAAGACAACTGCCTAAAAACAAACCGCTCAATATTCACAAAGTAATTGAGCGTGTTAGACAACTTATTTCTGTCGAAACAGACAACCAAATTGAACTAATCCGAGATTACGACCCTAGCATTCCAGATTTAATAGGCGACGAATCTCAGTTAATACAGGCATTACTGAATGTCACAAGAAATGCCATGCAAGCGCTGATGGATGATGAAGATAATCGTCATAAAACTATTCATATGGTGACCCGTGCGTTACGTCAATTCACCATCGGCTCTAAACGCCATCGCTTAGTGTGCAAAATCAGCATCATAGATAATGGTCCGGGCATACCTGAAGGTATTCTCAAAACGCTATTTTACCCCATGGTCAGCGGGCGAGCCGATGGAACAGGCTTAGGACTGTCTATCGCACAATCCGTTATTCATCAGCACCACGGCATTATTGAATGTAACAGTTACCCGAAAAAAACCGAGTTTAATATATTAATTCCCATTGAGACGACAGTCCAAGACCAGGAGAAACACTCATGACACCAGAAGAAACCGTATGGATTGTTGACGACGATCGTTCTATTCGCTGGGTACTAGAGAAGACATTAGAACAAGAGGGAATCCAATGTCGCTTGTTTGATTCCGCTGAAAACCTAGTCAACATGATTGATAAAGAGCAACCAAGTGCCATTATCAGTGATATCCGTATGCCAGGCATGGACGGCTTAAAACTGCTCGAAAAACTACAAAAAGACCACCCTTATTTACCTGTTATTATTATGACTGCGCACTCTGATCTTGAAAGCGCTGTCGCGTCTTACCAAGGTGGTGCTTTTGAATATTTACCTAAACCTTTCGATGTAGAAGAAGCTGTAAGTCTTGTTAAGCGTGCCATGCTGCATCACCGCAACGCAAGACCAAGTACTGACAACATGGAAGTGGCAGAAGAAGAGCCACAAGTCGATAAAGAAATCATTGGCGAAGCACCGGCTATGCAGGAAGTTTTCCGCGCTATTGGTCGCCTCGCAAATTCGAACATTACTGTCTTAATAAACGGTGAATCTGGTACAGGTAAAGAATTGGTTGCTCAAGCATTACATACTCATAGCCCAAGAGCCGCTAACCCATTTATCGCTTTAAACATGGCAGCCATTCCACACGACTTAATCGAGTCGGAATTATTTGGCCATGAGAAAGGCGCGTTCACAGGTGCAAACACTCAACGTCGCGGCCGCTTCGAACAAGCCAATGGCGGAACGCTTTTCCTAGACGAAATTGGTGATATGCCAGCTGAAACACAAACTCGTTTATTACGCGTTTTAGCAGATGGTGAGTTTTATCGTGTTGGTGGTCATACTCCAGTCAAAGTTGACGTTCGTATCATTGCTGCCACACATCAAAACTTGGAAAATTTGGTCAAAAAAGGCTCGTTCCGTGAAGACTTATTCCATCGCCTAAACGTCATACGTATACATTTGCCTAAGTTAGCAGAGCGTCGCGAAGACATTCCAAAACTCGCTCGTCACTTTTTAAGCCGTGCCGCGGATGAGCTCGCTGTTGAACCAAAACAACTTACCAAAGAAACAGAAAACTACCTTACTCAGCTAGAATGGCCGGGTAACGTTCGCCAGCTGGAAAATACCTGTCGTTGGTTGATTGTCATGGCATCAGGCCGTGAGGTTTTAGTGGAAGATTTACCACCAGAATTACTTGCTGCGGTTCCTCACGAACAACCTTTTGCCTCATGGGAAGAAGCGCTTAAGAATTGGGTGGACAGCACATTGGCATCAGGTCAGAAAGGCATTCTTGATCAAGCAGTGCCAAAGTTTGAACGCATTATGATAGAAACAGCCCTTGCGCATACTGGCGGACGCCGTCGTGATGCTTCATTACTACTAGGCTGGGGACGTAACACTTTAACTCGTAAAATTAAAGAGTTGAATATTGATCACGCCGAGCAAGATGAAGATTAAAACTAACCAAGAGTAAGAAAATGAATGCAGGCAAAACTATATGTAATTTGCCTGCATTATCTCAGCTTTCTACCATTTTTGACTTGCTTTTACGGACACAATCCCCTACTAATTAAAGACAACTAATTGGTCATTAATAAACGGGAAACTAGTTATGTATCCAACACTCCAGTCCATGGGTATCACCAGCATACAGGACATTGAAAAATTCACTTTGCGTTACGAAGGTGGACACGACGTACTAAAAATTTATTACCGTCGCGAAAAAGGCTCATTGCTTCCTAAAAGTAAAAAATTCAAGTTTGGTCGCTCAACCAAAACCGTATTAGCGGATGGTGGCCAACAAACATACCGTCAAGTTCAAGAACCTTCCCTGATCGTTTTACGAGCAATGGAAGAGCTAGAACAAATCGTCGGCAAACAACACGAAAGTAAAGCGACAAAAGCTGATTTGATCAAAGAGCTAGAGCACTTAGAAAAAGTAGTAAATAGCAAGATCAATGAGATCAAAGAAAAAATTGATTCTATGCAATAACAGAGTAATAACAGTCTATTTATAGACTCACTAGCAGGAACGCCTTTCTTGCGATCAAGACAAAACGTTTAGATCATTAATTGAAAGGTATACCTGCTGGCTCCATTTAAAAAATCCCGCTACAATCCGATCCTCTGCGTTTTTCCATACATTTTTATAAGCTTATTTATATGCATCTTGTAACATCCGTTGAAGAACTTGCCGATATCATCCGACAAGGTGGCATTGTCGCCTATCCAACTGAAGCGGTTTGGGGTTTAGGCTGCGACCCCTTTAATGAATCTGCAGTAAGACGTATTTTAACGCTTAAATCCCGTCCAGAATCAAAAGGACTTATTCTAGTGGCGGGTGCACAAGAGGAATTATCCCCTTGGCTCGCTACATTAGATCCTAAAGCAGCACAGCGCCTGATAAGCCTAAACGAGACACCAACCTCTTGGGTTGTTCCTGATACAGCTATCGCTCCAAGCTGGGTGAGAGGCGAACACCAAAGCGTGGCGATACGTCTCTCACAACATCAACCCGTACAACGACTATGTGCAGCCTTTCAAGGGGTAATTGTTTCTACATCCGCAAACCCTGCGGGACTAGAACCCGCCATGAGTGCAGAAGAAGTGAATAGATATTTTGGTGATAAAATTGATGCTATTTTTAACGCATCATTAGGTGACGCCTCGCAACCCTCACAAGTTCGAGACATTTTGACTGACACGCTATTTAGAGCTTAAACTTTTTTATTCAATAAAACCTTTCTATCCATCAGAGCCTACGAAAAATAGCTCAAAGACAGTTTAAACTACGACGTTAAGCGAACTTCCTGTGCAAAAGCGTCTTTTTTATCCACAGCAATAAAAAAACGGCGATTCATTTTTGTATAAATGAAACGCCGCTTTGATTTATCTGCGCTTATAACCAAGCGCCTGTAGTTAAATATTGCTTCTAGTGACCGCCTAGATAGGCTTCACGCACTTCTGGGTTAACTAATAACTCAGCACCTGTTCCAGTCATACGTATCTCACCATTCACCATTACATAGCCACGGTTAGCCAGTTTCAGCGCATGATTGGCATTCTGCTCTACCAAGAAGATTGTCATCCCCGTACTTGCCACATCTTTCAAGATCTGAAAGATTTGCTTAACGATAATTGGCGCCAAACCTAGACTAGGCTCATCCAACAAAAGCAATTTTGGGCGACTCATCAAGGCACGCGCAATAGCCAACATTTGCTGTTCACCACCAGACATAGTTGAAGCACGCTGATTACGACGCTCCAACAGCCGAGGGAATAACTCAAACATATGCTGCATGTCTTCTTCAGCATGATCCATACCGATTGGAATCGTCCCCATCAGCAAATTCTCTTCTACTGACATACTAGGAAAGATACGGCGACCTTCTGGCGATTGAGCCAAGCCATGCGATGCCACATAGTGAGCCGATTTTTGCGAAATATCTTCGCCTCGATAAATAATCTCACCAGAAGAAATACGCGGCTGCCCAAAAATAGACATCAACAAGGTAGATTTACCTGCGCCATTTGCTCCGATTAAGGTAACAATTTCACCTTCCGTTACCGTCAAAGAGACTTTTTTCAAAGCTTGAATGGGGCCGTAATGAACGTCTACGTCTTTAAATTCCATCAATGTAGTCATAGCGTTACCTCCTCACCTTCTTCTGCACCAAGGTAAGCCGCAATAACCTTAGGATTACTCTTAATGTCATCTGGACCACCTTTTGCTATAACTTCACCGTGATCCAACACAACGATGTAATCAGAGATATCCATAACCATCCCCATATCGTGCTCGATCAATAACACTGTCGTATTGTGCTCATCACGCAACACACGAATCATCTTGGTCAAGGCTTCGGTTTCAGACGGGTTCAAACCTGCTGCAGGTTCATCCAGGCAAACGATCTCAGGATTGGTACACATAGCACGGGCAATTTCTAAACGACGCTGCTGACCATAAGAAAGCTCCCCAGCCAAGCGGTTAGCTGAATCCACAAGATCCACAACACCCAACCAATAAAATACGCGTTCTAAAGCTTCTTCTTCGGCCTTTCTATAGGCTTTTGTATTCAAAATACCAGCAATCAAGCTACGGTTAACGCGCATATGCTGAGCAACCAGTAAGTTCTCAACCACCGACATTTCTTTGAATAAACGAATATTCTGAAATGTTCGAGATAAACCAGCACGGTTTACAAGGTGTGATCCGCCAAACATTTTGTACTTAAGACGAGCAAAAAAAGCGAATGGAGAAATAAAGTCTGTCACTTGGAAAGGTTCGCCAAGTACTTTAATAATGCTGGTCTCTTTGCCGCCAGCCGACAAAAGAATCTTGCCTCCAGTCGCTTTATAGAAACCCGTTAGGCAGTTAAACACTGTGGTTTTACCTGCCCCGTTTGGCCCAATCAGAGCCGAAACAGAACCGCGTTTAATATCAAAGGTCACATCATTCAGCGCTTTAATACCACCAAAGTGCATCACCAAGTTTTCAACAGCTAAAATATTTTCTTGGTTCATTTAACCACCCCTTTTCTCGCAGCAAAACCTGTTCGAGTAACACGAACAATACCTCGAGGTTTCCAAATCATCATCACTACCATCAAAATACCAAACATCAATACACGATATTCTGCGAACTCCCTTAACACTTCAGGCAATACAGTCAAACAGAAAGCGGCAATTACGACACCTAATGTAGAACCCATACCACCCAGCACCACGATAGCCAAAATCAAAGCCGATTCGAAGAAAGTAAACGAAGATGGATTTACGAAGCCTTGGTAGGTTGCAAAAAACACGCCTGCTAAGCCACCAGTTGATGCACCTAACATAAAGGCAGAAAGTTTCACCAATACATGGTTTAAACCTAATGAGCGACAAGCTATTTCATCTTCACGAAGCGCTTCCCAGGCACGACCAATTGGCATTTTTACCAAACGATGTTTGATAAAAAGCACAGCCCAAACAACCGCGAACAACACGATATAAATAAACATGTATTTGTAAGCGGAATCATAAGGAATATTGAAAAACTCGTGGAAGGTTTGCCCATCACTGGATCGACGCTTAAACTCCAATCCAAAGAATGTTGGCAATGGTGCTGAAACACCGTTTGGTCCGTGAGTAAAAGACGCCCAGTTAGTCAGAATAAGACGAATTATTTCCCCAAAACCTAGCGTAACAATCGCCAAATAGTCACCGTGCATTCGCAACACAGGGAAGCCTAAAATGGCACCTGCAACCGCAGCCATTAGTGCTGCAATAGGCAACATTGACCAGAAGCCAAGCCCAAGGTTTTCATAACCCAATGCTAGACCATAAGCCCCGATGGCATAGAAACCAACAAAACCCAAATCTAACAAGCCAGCCAAGCCGACAACAATATTAAGACCAAGACCTAGTAATACGTATATCAAACCAAGAATAACAACAGTAAGGACGTATTTTGATGCGATAAAAGGCACTAAAAGACCAATTACTATCACCAATGGAATAATCCATACCATTTTAGATTTATGCCCAGGTTTAAGAACTTCTACACCTTCATCGTTATTAGCATAACGAAACGCCATTGCGATGCCTTTTTCTGTTTGAAAAAAGCTAGACATAATAAAACGACCAACAGCAACAGCAGCGACCATCCAAGCCACTCGTACAAATTCCGTATTAAAACCATAACCATCTAGTACAACACCGACAATTGGTCCGAATAGAACAAGAGCCATAAAACCGGCAATAAGGGCATCAATACTACTTTTCTTAAAATTTATTCCTACAGCTTGGCTCATTTATACTTTCTCCACTTCAGGTTTGCCGAGAAGGCCACTTGGGCGAATAATCAAAATGAGAACTAACAAAGAGAATGAAAATACATCTTTGTAATCAGAACTAATTAACCCAGCAAACAAAGCCTCGGACAATCCAAGAATTAGCCCACCTAACATGGCTCCAGGTAAAGACCCAATACCACCCAACACTGCCGCGGTAAAGGCTTTAATACCAATAATAAAACCAACATAAAAATCAAATGCACCGTAATCTAGGGTAACCAACACACCAGCTAATGCCGCCATCACGGCACCAATAACGAAAACGGTTGAGATAACTTTGTCAGTATCTATGCCCAAAATAGAGGCCATTTTTCGGTCTTGCTGAGTCGCTCGACACATACGACCCAGTTTTGTTTTTTGGATAACATAGGTAAGTACACCCATGCCTAAAATGGAAATAAACAAAATTAACAATTTCATATAAGTGATCTGCACAAATCCATCACCTACGTGGAAACGCAATGCACCGGTTAAAAGAGTCGGCACACCTTGTTGGTTAGCACCCTGACTAAGCTGTACATAGTTTTGCAAAATCAGTGACATACCAATTGCAGAAATCAATACAGACAAACGACTAGAGCTTCGCAATGGACGATATGCGATACGTTCAATAACCCACCCATATGCGCCAGTGACGGCAACAGTAAGAAACAGCGTGCCGACAAGAATAATAGGAAAAGATTCGATACCGAAAAAAGTTAAAAGAGCTAGAGCAATAGCGGTGATATAAGCTGACACCATGTAAACGTCGCCATGAGCGAAGTTAATCATGCCGATAATGCCATACACCATGGTGTAACCGATCGCAATGAGTCCATAAACAGAACCAAGGGTAAGACCGTTTACCAGCTGCTGGAGAACGATATCCATCGTAAGACCTCGTGGGAATTTTTTTAGTAGAGAGAACATATTTACCAGCACAATCCTTGGCTGGTAAATATGTGTCGGTTATTACAGAAATGTTAGAAGTAAAAGAAAATTATTCTACTACGTGATATTTACCTTGAGCATCCCACTCATACATAACGTAGTCAGAAACAGTCAAGTCACCCTTATCATCGAAATCTTTCTTACCCATTACCGTATCAACAGAATGAGTCTTCAACCATTTAGCGCCTTTTATAGGATCTAAATTGTTATTAGCCAACGCTGCAACAGCAACTTGCATCGCAGTGTAAGAGTACAGAGTGTAACCTTCTGGCTCATAACCACCGTCGCGGAACTCTTGGATGACTTTTTTACCAGATGGGTAAGACGTTGGTGGCGCACCAAATGTCATCAGTACACCATCTACATATTTAGGAGAACCGGCAACAGAAACAAACTCATCAGATACGATACCGTCACCTGAGATGAAGATTGCTTTAGAACCTTGTTCACGCAACTGACGAACAAGTGGACCAGCTTCAGAGTGAAGACCACCGAAATACACAACATCAGCATCTACAGAACGAATTTTTGTAATCAAGGCGTTAAAATCTTTCTCGCCACGAGTCAAACCTTCGTACATTACTTCTTTAACTCCATAAGAGTTAAGAGTTGACTTCATGGCATCAGCAAGACCTTTACCATAAGTGTCTTTATCATGAATAACAGCAACACGTTTTGCTTTTAATTTATCCACAATATAGCTTGCTGCCACATCGCCTTGCTGATCATCACGACCACATACGCGGAAAACGTTTGGCAAACCTTGATCGGTAAGTGTTGGGTTTGTTGATGCAGGCGTTACCATGATAACACCAGCTTCTTCGTAGATTTTTGAAGCAGGAATAGAAGAAGATGAACAGAAGTGACCAACGACAGCAAGAGCACCATCAGAATCCACTAAACGGTTAGCTACAGATACAGCTTGTTTTGGTTCACAAGCATCATCCGCTTTTACTAGTTTAATCATTTCGCCATTAACACCACCTGCAGCATTAATGTCTGCAGCTGCTTTTTCAGCCCCTTTCCATAATTGCTCACCGAAAGCCGCATAAGCCCCAGTGTGGGGACCTGCAACACCGATGACCACATCTGCTTGCGCAAGTGTCGCAGCACTAGCAATAGCAAGAGAAATTAATGTTTTTCTAACAACCGCATTTGACATAAGAAAAGCCTCTACTCGTTTTGTGTTTTATCGTTATTATTCAAAAGCAAGAAGCGTTCCAACAATTAAACCCTAAAGAAAAGGCATTAATAATGGAACTTTCACAGCAATTATTCAAAAATTGTGCACCTTTATAATGCTACACATTAATATCAGACTAAACTTTGGTCAATAGTAGTGCGTATAAATAATGTAATTAGCTTAGTTGAAATTCTATATTCCCAAAAAATAGCAAAATTAATCACTATAAATTTTTATTTATGTAGTTTTTTGTACTGATAAAGAAAGATCTCTGCACTAAGCAGGAGCAAAATATTGGAAGATGGATATCAGTGAGCATAATGGACATATTAAAGCCATTACGAATGGTGGTAAGTACTTTATAATTTAGTACAAAAAACCAAAAAATGAATTATTAAAAAATCGGTTTTTTTATCAAAAAGCTCCGGTTTTGTTAAAAACCAGAGCTTTCTACTTTATTGCTCGCTAGGAGTAAGCACTGAAGGGGAAGTAGTTAACAGGTCCGAAAGACGAACTAAGCGAACGCCATCCTGCTCCAAATGATTAAGACGCTTTTTAAGATAAGCCATAGTTTCTGGATAAGGATGCCCAATAGCCAAAGCACTTCCATGCTGTCTTGCCAGCTTTAACAAACGAGAAAACTGCTTATCTATCGCTTGTTCGGTGCGAATATTATCCAAAAATACATCTCGGCTGACAGTATCTAAGCCGTATTCTTGAGCTGTTTTTTTGGCCACACTTTTGGGACTAGTAAGACTGTCTATAAAAAAGAGTGAACGCCCTTTAAGCGTTTCCATTACCCATTTCATCGAGTCAGCTTTAGTCGTTAGCAAACTACCCATATGATTGTTTACACCTTGTATGCCTGGCAAACCATCTAAGTCTTTGCTCAATGTCGCTTTTAATTCATGTTCAGTCATCTTGGCATACAATCCACCTGGACCAAGCTTCAACTCACGTTGATTTTCCATCGGCGCATGTAATAGGGTAATACGTTTTTGTTTCTGCGCAGTTAGTGCTGTCTGAGTAGCAAAAGGCGTACTAGGTAAAATCGCCAATGCAACTTCGGTAGGTAACATTAAAGAGGAATCCATGCCCTGACGGTTATAACCTAGATCATCGATCAAAATAGCGATTCTTGGCATTTTAGGGTGTGAATCAACCGCTAATTTTTTAGCTGGAACTACCTCTTTTTTAGAAGATTCATGAGACTGTTCTGGTTTAGTCAGGGGGTTGACATACTTAGACTCGCGATCAATAGGAGCATCTAGAAAAGGCACAATCGCAGGAGACCATGGTTCAGCTGTTTCCAACAGGGGTTGGGATTGTGAGGAACTGGCTGATACAGCGCTATCAGAAGCTACAGCATCATCAGACAAAACAGGAAAATAGGACCCTATTGAATAGCTGGATGCATTTGTAGCTTCTTTTTTTTGCGGTGCTAAAAGAGGCCCCAAATGCACTGGGAGGACTACGGGCTCTTCAAAAAAAGTCTCGTTATCTTTCTCTGTAACTTGATCATCCTCAAGAACAGCTATCTCAACATTACTTATGACAACATCTTCTGAACGATCAAGAGTACGACTTAATTCATCTGCACACCCTAGAAGGGCGTGCAGACAAAATACAAACACTACGAATTTCTTAAAATCAAACAAGCGAGCTTTTACCAAAATATATGTTCATCAAAAATTTTTACTATTTCTGTGCTAGCTTAGGTAGCGTTTTCAGAATAGTAACCGCTTGAAATAGCTGAAAATCCGTTTTTGCTAACTCGCCAATATCAGATTTTACATCTGCGCTGGTACGCTCTTCACCACCCGTTCCATTGCCTAAATGTCCTTTTAACTCTGCCTCTTTGACAAAAAACTGTCCCTTTTCAAAAGTCAAAGTCGCCTGAGGTACCACCAGATCAGGTGTAATACCTTGAGCTTGGATAGAACGGCCATTGGGCGTGTAATATAAGGCGGTTGTTAACTTGACGGCATCACCATTAGACAGAGGAACGACCGTTTGAACAGAGCCTTTACCAAAGGTTTCTGCACCTAAAATCACTGCACGCTGATGATCTTGCAAAGCACCAGCAACAATCTCTGAGGCCGATGCCGAACCTTCATTAACCAACACTACAACAGGTACATTACCAAATTTGGTGTTTTTCTCTGTCGCGGTAAACTGGGTTTTAGACAATTCATGACGACCATTTGTATAAACAATCATGCCTTTATCTATAAAGGCATCCACTACCCCAACAGCACTTTGTAAAACGCCACCGGGATTATTACGAAGGTCTAAAACGACCCCTTGAATTTTACCTTCTTTATTCAGCTTATCAATGGCTTGGTAAAATTCTAACGCACTATCGCCTTGGAACTGACTAATGCGAAAATACGCAATTCCATCACCTAACCATTTATCAGTAACACTTGCGTCTTCTACTAAACGGCGCGTTAACTCATAATGCTTTAGCTCGCCACCCCGCTCGATATCGAGTGTCACAGTAGAGCCAATTTCACCACGCATCAGTGTCACAATATCTTTCATACCTAAATCTGTAATCAAGGTATTATCAATTTTAACAATCACATCACCAGGTAAAATCCCTGCTTCTGCTGCAGCAGAACCATCAACAGGCGTTACGATCGTAAGACGTTTATCTTTCATCTCAACTTCAACGCCAATACCGGCATAATTTCCAGAAGTAAGCTCGTTAAAATCGACTAATTCTTCTTTGGTAAAATATTCAGAATGCGGATCAAGACCCGATACCATACCTTTCAATGCTTTATGAAGAATGTCTTGATCAGACATCACCTCAACATAACCTTCCCGAATGGTCTCAAAGGTTTCAACAAAAGACTGAATTTCAGCGGTAGGTAACTTAGACTGTTCTTTAGTATCGGCATGAAGCTGTGCAGAAAAAGCAGGCTGAACCAATAACACCATAAATAAAAAGGGGATTCGTTGACGCAAAATATTGATCATGTTTCTTCCTATGACTTTTTTACTGGCTGCAGACTAAGTTTGTAAAATAAATTACCCAGCGTTCACCCAAGAAAGTGGTTTTAATGGCGTACCATTATGCCTAATTGCAAAAAACAACGCTGGATCAGGACGACCACCTGTGCTGCCAACCATGGCAACTGTATCGTTTGCCCCCACCCATTCACCAACTTCTTTAAGTAGACTTTGGTTGTAACCGTATAATGACATGTAACCATCACCATGGTCTAAAATAAGTAAAAATCCAAAACCACGCATCCAGTCAGAAAACACCACTCGACCAGAGAATATAGCATGCACAGGTTCGCCTTCTTTGGCACGTAATGTAACACCACCTAAATTTATGCTGCCATTAGACGATAATTCGGTGAGCGTTTTTAACGGACGAACCAACTTACCGCGCTGCGATGAAAAAGGTACATCTTGATCTGGAATCTGTATGTCAGCAAGCGCCTCTTCAAGACGTTTTAACATATCCTGTAGATTTTTCTGATCCTGAGCTAATTGTTTAGAGCGTTTATCACCCTTGGCCAAATCACTGTCTAATTTAGCTAATAAATTACGTCGATCGGCTTGTTGCCCAGTTAAACGACTGCGTTCTGCTTTTAATTCGATTTCTTCTTTGGCTTGCTGCGCTCGGTGACTACGAATACTTTTTTCAACCAAATTCAAATCACTAACTTCCGTCACAAAACCATTAATAAGCGACTGCCTAGCATTGGAAAAATAACGATTATACTGCACCAAACGCTGAGCTTCTTCGGAGCTGTCACCATTTAATAATAACTTGATGCTTTCTTCATTGCCGGAACGATAAACCGCCCTTAGTTGGGCGGCTATTTGTTCATTTTGTTGTTGAATGCTTAATTGAAGTGTCCGCTGCTGTACTCTCAATTCTCCCAGCTGCTTTTCACCTTTTTTTAAGCTTTCCTGAATATTCTGAATTTTTTTAAGCAACTCCTGAATGTCTTTCTCTTTGACTTCAAGCTGCTTTTCCACATCAGATCGCTCAGACTTAATATCTTTCAACCAGCTATTAAGCTTTTGCAGGTCTTTCTGTAAAGCCTGAATCTGCTGTTTGGCCTCCTCCGGAGTTTGTGGTTCACCTGCCGCCCAGCCAAAGCTGGACAGCAAAAACAAACTTAAGAGAAGACAGCGGGATAATAAGATCATTCTTGCCTCATGCTCGCGTAAGCAAGCTCACACCTGTCATCTCAGCAGGTTTATCCATTCCCATCATGTCTAGCAAGGTAGGAGCAAGGTCACACAGTGCACCTTCTTTAATGCCTAAACCTTGAGTCGGAGAGAACAAAACCAAAGGCACAGGCCCAATAGTATGAGACGTTAAAGGCTGAGCACCATCATCACTTAACATTTGTTCGACGTTACCATGGTCAGCTGTAATCAAACATTGGCCGCCATTCACTTTCAAGGCTTCAATGATTCGACCTAGACAAGCATCAACCGCTTCAACTGCTTTAACTGCTGCTTCAAAAATGCCACTGTGACCAACCATGTCACCATTAGCAAAGTTACAGATAATAGTGTCGTATTTACCCGCTTCGATCACTTCCACTAGCTTATCAGTCACTTCTGGCGCGCTCATTTCTGGTTTCAAGTCGTAAGTTGCCACATTTGGTGATGGAATTAGCTCACGCTCTTCGCCATCAAACAGAGCTTCTTCGCCACCATTAAAGAAAAAGGTTACGTGAGCGTATTTTTCGGTTTCAGCAATACGTAATTGTTTTTTACCATGCTTCGCTAGCACTTCACCTAAAGTATTCGTTAAAGCAATTGGCGGAAACGCCACATCAGCTTTAATGTCAGAAGCAAACTCAGTGAAAGTAACAAAAGACGCCAGTTTCGGATAAACAGCGCGAGTGAAACCATCAAAGTCAGCATCGGTGAAAGCACGAGTTAACTGACGCGCACGATCAGGACGGAAGTTAGCAAAAATAATCGCATCGCCATCTTGTACTGGAGCAGACTCACCAACGATAGTAGCTTTTACAAATTCGTCATTTTCGTCACGATCATAGGCAGCTTGAATAGCGCCTTCAGCGGTGTCAGCATGGAACTCGCCTTTACCTAGAACAATAGCATCGTAAGCGGTTTGCACTCGGTCCCAACGATTATCACGGTCCATTGCAAAATAGCGGCCCGTTAAGGTAGCGATTTTACCTACGCCTAGTTCAGCAAGCTTAGCTTCCAACTCAGCCGTTGGTGTTTTAGCAGAACGAGGCGGCGTATCACGGCCATCTGTAAAGCCATGAACATAAACTGCTTTCGCACCACGTTTTGCCGCTAATTCGCACATCGCCATGATTTGCTCATGATGACTATGAACACCACCATCAGACAACAAACCTAAAATGTGAACGGCTTTGCCCGCGCTAACAGCTTTATCAACCGCATTAACAAGGGCTTCGTTTTCAAAAAAAGACCCGTCTTCAATAGCTTTACCGATACGAGTAAAGTTTTGATAAACAACACGACCGGCACCTAAATTCATGTGGCCTACTTCAGAATTACCCATTTGACCTTCGGGTAACCCCACCGCAAGACCAGACGTTTTAATTAAAGTATGAGGCTGATTATTCCAAAGTGCGTCCCAGTTAGGCGTGTTTGCTGCAGCAATCGCATTGGATTTAGACGTTTCGCTGTATCCCCATCCATCAAGGATAAAGAGGGCTGTGGTTTTTTTGTTCATGTTAATCTATCCCGTAAATTGATCATGATAATGCCTCGATACTATCACAGGCTTGTAATTTAGTTACAGACTAGCGTTCCTATTCAGACTATTAATTTCACTAATAGAGGGCTTTTTACGACTATTTTACTTGTTGGTACTTTCCTAAAAAGGGTTTAACAAGAAGCTAATGACTCATTACGTTTTGCCAATAACCAATCTCGAAAAATCACCACTTGTTCAAGATCCGCCTTGTCGACAGGATAAGACAAAAGATACTCATGAGGTGTCGAAACAGCTTTACCGAAAGGCGCCACCAGCTCGCCATTTTGTAAACTGCGCCCCGCCAGTATGGTTGGCATAATAGCAATGCCCATGCTGTTTTTAGCCGCCTCAAGCAACATATGAAAATGCGCAAAGGAAGCGCCAGCAAAAGAACCACTTTCCAACCCTTGCGCTACCATCCAATCCGGCCATGCGTTAATTCGGGATGACAAATGCAAAAATGGAAATGCGGTCACATCTTCGACCGTCCACGCGTCCGCTGCTTTGTCTCCGATACGAGCCAATAATGTTGGAGAACAAACCGCAACCACACTTTCTTTCATTAGTTGATGAGAAATGGCACGAGGCCAATGATCACCGCCATAGTGCAAGATTATATCAATGCTTTCAGGATCGATCTTCGCGGCATCATCTAATGAGCGTACTTTAATTTGAAATTGTGGGTGAGCGGTTTGAAATTCAGCAAGTAGCGGCATCAACCAGTAAGAGGCCAAGGTGGGCAAAGCGGATATGGTAAGCGTGGTTTTTTCATCTTCTCGATGCAGCATGCGTAAACAGGCGTTTTCCATGCCATCAAGTAACGGTACCACTTCTTTGTAATAAGCCGCCCCCGTTCCGGTTAATACCAAGCGTTTATTGAGACGAATAAATAAATCTCGCGACAAGAATTCTTCTAGATTACGAATCTGCCGACTAACGGCACTTTGGGTAAGATGTAGCTCTTCCGCCGCCTTGGTAAAACTTAGATGCCTTACCGAGGCCTCGAAACATTTTAACGCGGTTGACGATGGGATATAACGGCGCATGTAGACGTTACTCATTAGCAAAAAACTGGAAGGCGATAACTGTATCCTATATCACTCTCATTCCCAACCAGTAAAATAAAAAACGCACCATAACGATGCGTTTTGGCGTGGTCATTAATCGCAGTAAACTTACTCTAATGTCAAACTAACGAGACCTGTGCTTGATGTCACGAGCGAAGCCAAGACCATTTTTAACAAAGTATTGGCAAAGCGCAATTATCATTCTAATCCAAAGCGTGCGACTGCTGCCCAAGATGATAGGTATGAGCACCCACCTCATAAAACAAACGTCTCAATTCACGAAATGATATATCTCTAAGCACAGTGGTTGGAATGGACAAGTTTTCTCTTCGACCCGAAAGCCATTCTGCCAGCTCCGCACCGACCACAGTTCCTGGCCCAATACCTCGACCGCTGTAGCCTGCGACACTAAACAAGCCTTTTTGTAACTGTTGGCAATGGGGCAAATGATCTTCACTGTAAGCAATTTTTCCGGTCCAGCAATAATCCCACTCAACCTTACTTAAAATCGGGAACAATTCCGTGACGCGCTGGGTTGCCCAGTTCGACAACACGCTGCCCTCGCCGCCCATACCACCAAAAACTAAGCGGCCTTGTTTATCCAAGCGAAAAGAACTCATCACAGTACAAGTATCCCAAACGCCTTCTTTATTTGGTAACACACTAGCCAATTGCGCGTCACTTAACGGCTTTGTCGCCAATTGAGAATAAAAGATTGGTACAAACTTACGTGCTTGCTCTTTAACACCAAACTCACTGTAGGCATTGGTCGCGAGAATCACTTTTTCAGCATGCACCTGGCCTTTTTCCGTGTGCAAAACCCAACCATCTTCGGCAGGTTCGATTTTACTCACTGGCGATTGATCAAAAAGTTTAGCGCCTTCTTTTAGCGCTGCATGAGCCAATCCACGCGCATAAGCCAAAGGCTGAATGGTACCCGCCCTTGGATCAAACAATGCAGAGTTAAATTTACTAGAACCAATACGAGCTTGCGCCTCTGCGGCATCAAGCAGCTGAACTGGCGCACCGCGTTTCTTCATTTGCTCATAACGACGCTGTAATTGAGCCAAACCGGTTTTGCCAACGCCTGCGTGCAAGGTCCCATTACGAACTGGCTCGCACTGAATATCGTATTCTTTAATTAAGCCATAAACAAAATCTGGAGCGGCCGCCAAAGCCTTATACATAATACTACCAGCTTCAGCTCCGATGGTTTTATCCAGCTGATCCGGTTCTAGCCAGACACCAGCATTTGCTAGGCCAACATTACGCCCTGATCCACCAAAGCCAACTTCTTGCGCTTCAATTACGGCAACAGAAATACCAAATTTGGCTAGATGCAAAGCGGCAGAAAGACCAGTAAAACCAGCACCAACAATAACGACGTCAACATCGACACGCCCTTCTAAAGGCGCTAACACTGGCGCATCTGGAGAGCTTGCACGCCATAAAGAATTGCAGATTTTATCAGACATAAGATGACCTCATAGGGACATTGGTCAAAACGTAAAAACGTAAATAGGCGAGAAAATCTCGCCTATTTATTCTCAATTAAACGCATTCGCTATATAAAGCGAACGCTATAAGCCAAAATTATTCAAAAACAATACCTTGAGCCAACGGCAAATCACCACCGTAGTTCACTGTATTTGTGGTGCGACGCATGTAGTTTCTCCACGCATCAGAACCAGACTCACGACCGCCGCCCGTTTCTTTTTCGCCACCAAACGCGCCGCCAATCTCAGCACCAGACGTACCAATGTTAACGTTGGCAATGCCACAGTCAGAACCTGCTGGAGACATAAACAATTCTGCTTCACGCATGCTTTCAGTGAAAACGGCAGAAGACAAACCTTGTGGCACTTCGTTTTGAATTTCAATCGCTTCTTCAAATGTTTTGTAAGTCAAAACATACATGATAGGCGCAAAGGTTTCTTCATGAACGATTGGCGCATCATGAGCAATACGAACAATCGCAGGACGAACATAGAAACCACCAGCAGGAACGCCTTCAGTGACACGTTCGCCACCGCAAACAATTTCGCCGCCTTGTTTTTTCGCGGTGTCTAGAGCCGCTTGCATACGGTTGAAGCTGCCTTCGTCAATTAGTGGACCAACCAAATTACCTTCAACGATTGGGCTACCAACGCGAAGCGAGCCGTAAGATTTCGCCAAACGCTCAACCAAACCATCAACAATAGATTCATGAGTAATCAAACGACGCAATGTTGTACAACGCTGACCAGCCGTACCAGCCGCAGAGAAAACAATCGCACGAAGCGCAAGATCTAGGTCCGCAGTATCAGAGACAATCATCGCGTTGTTACCGCCAAGCTCTAACAAAGAACGACCTAAACGACCTGCTACTGTTTTCGCCACAGCACGACCCATTACAGTAGAACCTGTTGCAGAAACAAGTGGGAAAGTCTCGCTTGCCGCAATCGCTTCACCAAGATCTCGATCACCAATCATCACAGACACAGCCGCTTTAGGGATATCGGGCATATCGGCAATGACGTTTTGCGCGATTTGGTACATAGCCAAGGCACACAACGGCGCTTTTTCAGAAGGTTTTAGTAGAATTGGATCACCACAAACAAGACCCAGCATGGCATTCCAAGCCCAAACCGCCATAGGAAAGTTAAATGCTGTGATGACAGCAACAGGACCTAGTGGATGCCATTGCTCCATCATACGATGACCAGGACGCTCAGATACGATAGACAAACCGTGTAGCATACGAGATTGGCCGACAGCGAAATCACATACGTCAATCCATTCTTGTACTTCACCCAAGGCTTCAGGAACAATTTTTCCTGCTTCCAAAGAGATCACTTGCGCCAACTCATTTTTGTACTTGCGCGCTTCATCACCAATACGACGAACCAATTCACCGCGACGTGGCGCAGGAATAGTACGTAATACTTTAAATGCGTCTTTTAGTTCAGCATTTACTTTGTCTAGCTGTGCAGGTGTCGCGTTGTTAAAGGTAGACAACGTCGCACCATCGATTGGGCTATGAGCGGAAAAAGTACTGCCTTCACCCAAAGCAACCGTATTACCTGTTAATACGCTATAAAAAGTATCACCCTGTTTTAGGGTATTGACACCGAGTGTTTCTAAGCAAGTAAGTGACATATGAACCTCTAAGATTTATGTATGTATAAATTTAACTTCCACCACCATAACCAGCTAAGGCTAGAATGAGAAATACCGTTTTCCTGCTAGTGGTCTAGTTTTTACCTATAGCAAGATATCAACCCTATAGGTATATTAGAAAGGAGCCCAGAGACAATCTTCACAAGAGTCGCCTTTAAAAGAGCATACAGATGGATATTCGATCATTACGTTACTTTATTGCCGTTTACGAAGAACGCAGCCTAAGCGCAGCTGCGAAACGCTGCTTCGTGGCACAACCATCCATATCTACAACGGTCGCACAATTAGAAGATGACCTAGGTACGAAGCTTTTTGTTCGCCATTCAAAAGGCGTGTCTCCAACCGATAGCGGCTCGCAACTTTATCCACATGCCTGCAAAATGGTCAGCGACCTAAGCGCCATGCGCAGCTTATTTACCGACACACCGGCACCGCTCGCTCTATCTATATCTTTGACCCCTTTTTTATCTGGCTCGCTAATCAGCCAAGTAATCAAAACTATGCTAGACGAAGTTCACGGGCTCACCTTAAAGCTAGTCGATGAATCAGAAAGTGCCGATCTGCGTTTTACTTGCCATCGTTACACCACAGAAGAAGATGTATTTTATCCACTTTGGGAAGACGACTATGTGATTGCTATGCCATTGGATCATTGGCTGGCAGATTTCCCTTCGCTATCAATTAAACAAATAGACAAGCAACCTTTCATTTCTCGTACACCATGCGACATTTTGGAATCTTGGAACTACTTGATGCAAAAACAAGAACTCACTACAGATGTTCGCGCTCAAGTGAAAACGGAAGAGTACGCGTTAGATTTGGTTGCCGCTGGATTGGGTATTTCGCTCATTCCAGAACACTCTTCGCGAGGCCGCAGCGACCTGTGTTTACGCCCTTTAAACGATGTGAAATTGAAACGCGTGGTTGGTTTGGCTCACAAGAAAGAACGCAGTTTTCCTGCTCATCTGATTAATACGATCCTGACGGCTAAGCAGCAACTATTCATTAACAAAAATCCGACCGAAATACGGCTCGCATAACTTTTACGCATCACAACGTGCGTTTTTACCTTTTGCTTTAAGACTGATCACTGCACTAAAGTACCTTACATCGACCTAACACTATTGCAGGAAACCTTATGACACCAAATGATTTTTTCGCGTCTTTGTGGGATCACTATACAGACATAACACCGCAAGCTCAGCGCATCCAAGAACTGTTTAAAAGCCATGGTGAAAACGTTCTTAATGATCACGTAGCTTTTCGTACCTTTAACAATTCGCCAATTTCATTAGAAAAATTGGAACCGCAATTAGAAGCCATTGGCTACAAAGCCTACGGCGCGTTTCGCTTCGAGAGCAAACACCTTAAAGCCCGTTGTTACAAACACCAAACGGATGCAGATTCTCCAAAGGTGTTTTTATCTGAACTTTTAGTGGAAGAGCTGCCAGCAAACTGCCAAGACATAATTGGCAAGTTCATCGCACAAATTCCAGCTAATGCCGTGCAAACACCAGCTATTTTTTGGGCTGGGAGATTATGGAAAACACCAACGGAAGTCGAATATCTTGCTTTAGCAGAGCACAGTGAATACGCGGCTTGGTTATCGACTATGGGCTTGCAAGCCAACCACTTCACTTTAAGTATCAATCACTTGAAGAAATTCCCGACAATTGAAAAAGTAAACGAACTACTTCAAAACGAAGGTTATGCGTTAAACCAAGTTGGCGGTTTGGTCAAAGGCTCACCAGAGTCTTTCTTGGAACAGTCTTCCACTATGGCTGACAAAGTCGACTACAGCTTTGCTGATGGCAAACAAAAAACCATCCCTAGCTGCTTTTATGAATTTGCTCGTCGCCACACCATGCCAGACGGTGTGTTATTCGATAGTTTCATCGAAGGTAACGCTGACAAGATCTTTGATTCGACCAGCGCTAAATAACGAATCGGTAAATTAGTATGATATAACGAGCCCCAGTGGCTCGTTTTTTATTTTCCCATACCATTTAATGATCAGAGCATCACATCCTTGTCATGTTTTTATGGTAGAAACCTTTGTGTGATGCGACGAGCAAAAGTAGTCGCCTGAGAGTCTGTACCGATCCATCAGGCCGTGTATAATGCTCGCAGTTTAAATATGGGCCTTATGATTATGATAAATCAACTTATTGAGTTTTCTATCAACCACTGGGAAATGGTCGCTGTCTTTTTAGCGATTCTTGCCACACTACTTTTCGTTGAAAGCAAAGGCGGCGCGCAAGGGCTTACACCTTCTGCTGCAACTAACCTGATGAATAGCGAAGACGCAGTCGTTGTCGATATCCGTCCAGAGAAAGAATTCAGCACTGGCCACATCACAGGTGCGCTAAATATTCCTGCGACTAAGATGAAAGACAACATGAATCGCCTTGAGAAACATAAAGACGCCCCAATAATCATAGTTTGCAAATCTGGTGTAACGTCTGGCGCAAGCGCTAAAGACCTTAAAAAGGCCGGTTTTGGCAAAGTTTACAAACTTCAAGGTGGCATTGCAGAATGGCAATCATCTAACCTGCCACTGGTTAAAGGATAAGAGATAAAATTATGGCTACCGTCACTATCTATTCTAGCGATTACTGTCCTTTTTGCGTTAGAGCAAAACAATTGTTAACGGCAAAGGGTGTTGCCTTTAACGAAATTCGCGTGGACGGAGAGCGAGAGTTACGACAAGAAATGATGGAAAAAAGTGGCCGCCACACCGTTCCGCAAATTTGGATTGGTGAACAACACGTTGGTGGATGCGACGATCTTTATGCCCTTGAACGCGAGCAAAAATTGGATGCCTTACTTGCATAGAAATAGGCATTCCAATAAAGCACACGGTATAAATGAGCAACGAATTCATCGCTTTATATAGAAATTATTAAAAAAAAGGAACCAAGATGTCCGATACAGCTGAAACACCAGAAGCACAAACACAAGAAGCGCAGACACCACAACTTTCTATGCAACGTGTGTTTTTGAAAGATATTTCTTTTGAATCTCCTCGTTCACCAATGATATTCCAAGAAGAATGGAAACCTGAAGTTGGCTTAGAGCTAAACACTAAGAGCCGTCAAGTAGGTGAAAATGTCTACGAAGTTGTTTTGGAAATTACGGTAACGGTTAAAAACAATGGCAACACTGGCTATTTAGTCCAAGTTCAACAAGGCGGTCTGTTTGTTATTTCTGGTCTTGATGATCAGCAATTACATCACGCTTTGGGTGCTTTCTGCCCTGCTACCTTATTTCCATACGCTCGTGAAAACATCGATGCGGTTGTAGTAAAAGGCAGCTTCCCAGCTATCATGCTTGCTCCAATAAATTTTGATGCGCTTTATATCGAAAGCCTACAAAAGCAACAAGCGGAAACAACTCAGTAAAAATATTGAGTGACAAAAACGACTAAAAGTTACGAAAAAGGAGGCTACGCGCTTCCTTTTTTTATTGCATAATAGATATCGTTCGCACTTTAGTATCCCCAGTACTTTTAGTATCGCAAGAATATATGGAAACTGTGATGAAAAAGAAAAAGAAGCCTTGTCCGAATTGCCTCAAAGCTCGCTGGTTAATACTTTATCTCGGCTGCTTCATCCTGCTCTCGATACTTGTTGCCAATCAGTTTTTAGAAAAAGGAATCTGATGTGAAGTGGGCTGTTATTTGGGTAAGTATCTGCTTTTTAGCGGGATGTGCGACTTACAAACAAGATATTGATGCAGGCTTAAGCTTAGCAAAAGAAGGCGAATGGAAAGAGGCTGAAGGCAAACTAGAAGGCGCTTTAGACAGCTCCCAAGACAAGCTGCTTTATTATATGGAAATCGGTGCTCTTGCCCAGAATCAAGGTGAGTTCGAACGCAGTAACGACTTACTGGAGCAAGCAGAAAGATTAAGCGATACCTTCTTGCCGGAGAATTTTTCTAATCGCTCTTGGGCATTACTAAGCAACCCAAGGCAAAGCGACTACCGCGGTAACGGTATAGAACGCGTTTACATCAGCTATCTTAAATCGATGAACTATATTGCTCTAGCGGAAAAAGAAGACAATAAAGCCAAAAAACGCGAACTTAACGATGCCGCTTTAGTCGAAATGCGACGCATTGATATTAAGCTCAATGAAATTCGAGCACAAACTCCCAGCTACCAAGACCTTAATGCCAAAGAAAACCAAGCCTTTTATATGAAGGCGCTGAGTTGGTTAGGCGATTTTTATACAGGTGGACGAGATACCGACAAGTTTATCTATAGAGACGATGCTTGGGCACGCTACATGGAAGGGCTGCAATACGAGATGAATGGCGAAATCGACGATGCTCGTATCAGCTATGAAAAAGCAGCTAACTTGTATGAAGACGGCTATGCAAAACAATATGCTTTGCCTAGTACTACGGCGGATCGTGCTTGGTTAGATGCAATTCGCATGATGCAAAAAGGCGGTTTTAGTCAAAGCGAGATAGATCAAAGAATCACAACCAAACTGTCTCCAGCTATGCAAGAAAAACTCAAGCAATATCATAAAGGCGATGCGGAATTAGTCGTTTTGGAACACCAAGGCTTCATTCCTGATAAAAAGGAAATGACGGTATTATTGTATGCCGACCCTCGCGCTTACTCTTTAGTATTAGAACCGCTTCATGGTGGGGGAACAATAGAAGCAAACGATGCATTCCGTTGGTTTACCATGGTCTATGCTGATATTAATCCTCTCAATCTAATCGCTAATTATAAAGCGGGTGGCGCATGGGGAACTTTCTCAGGCATTTTTACGAAACGTGTAATTCTGGGGCGGCCCGTTTGGCAACAACTCACTTCAGCTAAGGTAGATAAACTACTAACCGAACAAACCATACGCGTTACTGTGCCGTATTATGGTCGCTTCACATTGGATCAACATCAGCCAACACTGCAAATGAATAGCTCAACAGCCACGATCAATAACAGCCTACGAATGACATCCCTTGCTGACATTGCCTTTCAGGAACAACTGGCGCAAGCGCAACGAGATATTTACGAAGGCTTAGTAAGAGAATTATTACGCAGCTGGTTAGCGTATCAAGTGTCATCAAACGTACAGGATCAAAATGCAGCTTTGATATTAAACCTAATTGGACAAGTTGCAGTAT
Source organism: Marinomonas sp. ef1 (assembly GCF_002806845.1). Taxonomy (NCBI): domain Bacteria; kingdom Pseudomonadati; phylum Pseudomonadota; class Gammaproteobacteria; order Oceanospirillales; family Oceanospirillaceae; genus Marinomonas; species Marinomonas sp. ef1. The sequence continues at coordinate 42,534 of NZ_NHTT01000006.1, forward strand.
TTGCCTCATCGGCTGCAGATACGCGTAATTGGCTGACACTACCAGCACAAGTCAGACTAACGCGTGAACCATTAGCTCCTGGCGAATACTCGCCAGATTACAGGGTGAATAACAAAACTTTCTCGCTCGGCAAGGTCAACTTAGAAGCCAATAAAATTAAGCTTTGGAATCTACGCAACCCTTATTAAATTGATTACACTAATACAGCTTGGCACCAAGCTAAAACGGACGTAAGGAAAATAGTATGCACATTAATAAACTAACACAGTCTAAATGGGCTTCCCTATCTTGGAAGAGCATGTTCACTCTATTTATGGCCGTGTTATTAACGGCTTGTTCAGGCAGCGTAAAGCGCATAGACACAAACGAAGACGTTATGCTGTCTGACCGTTGGAATGATACCGACTCACGTCTAGTGGCAGAAGAAATGATGAGCGATATGCTGACCTTCCCATGGTTCCGTGATTACAACTTCAACAAGAAAGGCAATCCAACCGTCATTGTACAGAGCATCCGTAACAAGACATCTGAACATATTCCAGTAGATACCTTCATTAATGACATCAAACGCAGCTTATTACGTGCCGGCAAAGTCGATTTTGTTGTCTCAGGTGCTGAACGGGATGACGTCCGTAGTGAACGAGAAGAACAAGAACTTAATGCAGCACCAGATACCGTTGCTAAATTTGGTCTAGAGCAAGGCGCTGGTTTCGCTCTATCTGGCACTATTAACTCAATCGTTGACTCCAATGGCGACCAACGCGTGAGCTTCTACCAAGTCGACCTTAAGTTGATTGATATGACGACCAACCGTGAAGTTTGGAACGGTCAGAAGAAAATCAAAAAATTGGCTGACAAAGGCTTTTTCTAACCATGAAACTCTCTGCTTTGCCTATACCATTCAACTTGATGATGGTGACGGGTCTATTACTCAGTTTAACTGGGTGTTTGGGCTCTAATACCCAATCGCGTCAAACAACGGAGAGTATGCCTAATTGGGTATCATCTCCGCCACAGGACAGCACACACTTGTATGGTGTCGGTAGCGCAGCGCGCATAGAAAACATTGCCTTAGCGTTTACTCAAGCCGAACAAAACGGCAATGTTCAAATTGCTCAGCAGCTTCGTACTCAAGTAAGTCAGATTAATACACAAGACACTCAAGTGCGATCTGGGCAAGGTGGAGAGCAAGTTTCAAAAACACAAACAGCCTATACGCAAGTAACAACCTCGCCTATTGAACTAGAACAAGCCATCAATGAGCAACGCTTTGCCGGTAAAAACTACGTCTATGCGCTGCAATCTATTGATCGTAGTCGAATTGTCGCCAAGCTAAAAATCGCTATTAATGATACGGATGACATAATCCGCAAGCTGGCAGCATCGTTGACTAAAACAGAAGATAAATATCCGGCACCGCAAGACTGGCAAACTTACATGCAGCTCATCCCGTATTTTGCTCAACGCAAATCCTATGAAGAGGAGCTCAGCCTTTATTCAACCGCACACACAGCAGCAGGCAAAGCAGATACAGACATTCAACACATAGAGCAGCGCCTTAACCTAGCACTTAGCAATTATGGCTTTGATGTTTCCTCAACCAAGCAAGCAGACAGCTTAGCAAGTGCTCTTTCGCATTTTGGCCTGACACCTAAAAGTGACTCCCTGTTCAAACTTAATAGCCGAACAGCGCAACATCATGAAACCCAAGATGGACGCTTTTATGCATTTGAAGAGGGTACACTGGAACTCATCGATCCAACAGGTTCACGCCTTGCCTCTTGGACAGTCAGCGCCAGAGGGATAGCAAAAACCCTGCAAAGCGCCCAAGAAAAAGCAACCATTAACTGGTCAAATCAAGCAATTGAAGCCATGTTCACTTGGTTAACACGCTTAGATTAATCAAATAATTGATTTGAATTTTTACCTATTACTGGTTGTTTATATCGTCACAAATTTCTTTTAAAAACCTCAGCACAACATCCATACGTTGTGATCGATTCTTCCTACTAGGATATAAAGCAGTCAATTTAGCGGCACCCGATTCTGGCTTTATATCCTCAGCTACCTCAATCAACTCTCCAGACTCTATCTGTTTTAAACAGTATTGCTCTGGTAGTAATGATATGCCACTACCGGAGAGCACAACCTCACGAACAGTTAAAGGATCATTGCAATGAGTAATATTGTTCTGGAGATCCAAATACACTTTCTCTGAGTGACAATAAACCGGAAAACGATCAATACCATATCGCGTCTCACAAATTGAAATATGATCAGTAAGTGAATCAATTGTGATGGCAGCATTTTGGGCAGCAAAATATTCTTTTGATGTAACCCATTTTAATTTTCCAGAGTAAAGCGGCATGGCAATTAATTCTGAGTTTTCCAGTTCACCTACAATCACTGCGATATCAATTTCATAATGAAAAATATCCAAAGAATGTCCATTCATCATTATTTCAAACTGTATTTTGGGATATCTATGTTGGAACTCATTGAGTCTAGGGGCTAAAAACTCCCGACAAAATGCCATTGGCACAGCCAATTTAACCCTGCCCGTTGGCTCAGACTGTAAACCTGAAATAACAGAATCTGTTTCATTAACAAGTTGGATTATTTGGCAAGCGTGTTGATAAAGAGTATAGCCTTCTGTCGTAACCCAAATATTCCTAGAATTTCTTTCCAGCAGGCGAAGGTTTAGCGCTTCTTCCAGACGTGTAATCGACTTACTTATAGTCGACTTTGACACACCTAATTGCCTTGCTGCTTCTGACATACTCTTAGTTTCAACCACTTGCACAAATGCAGGAATGTCACTCAAGTTGCTTTGTAAGTTTGAATATATTGTTTTCATATGGAAACGATTGGTTTTAATTTGATAAATTGTTGTAATTTTAGTTTATGAGTATCCTCTCTATATATCTAGTAATTCTTAAAATATATAAGGAAAAAGAATGGCTAAAATTATAGGAGGCATTGGTGCCTCTCATTCACCAACAATCGCATACGCTAAAGATACAAATAAAGGCGCTGATGTTGCCTGGAAACCTATTTTTGATGATTTCTCTGTTTTACAAAAATGGGTACATGAACAAAAAGTAAATGTGATGTTCCTTATTTTTAATGATCACATCACTTCATTCTTTTTTGATCACTACTCGCCTTTTACTTTAGGTGTAGACGATTCCTATATCACAGCCGATGAAGGCGGCGGCGCAAGAGACTACCCTGCTGCCAAGGGCCACAAGGCTTTATCACAACACATTGCGCAATCAATGATGAATGCTGAGTTTGATTTGTCGACATTCCAAAAGAAGCCGCTTGACCATGGATTTTTCTCCCCATTCTCTATGATCGCACCGGAAGTAGATGGCGCATATTGGAACGGAACAGTCGTTCCGCTACAAGTGGGTGTCCTTCAGTTTCCCGCACCAACAGCAAAACGTTGCTATCAGTTTGGCAAAGCGTTGCGTAAGGCGATTCAGAGTTTCCCTGATGATGATATGCGAGTTGCCATTGTGGCGACAGGTGGTTTGTCTCATCAAGTACACGGTGAACGCTGTGGCTTTAATGATGAAGCTTGGGACAACAAATTTTTAGACGCTTTAGAATTAGATCCAGAAGAATTGACCAAGATGACACACGCGCAATACGCTACAAAAGGCGGATTCGAAGGGGCCGAAGTCATTATGTGGTTAATTATGCGCGGGGCTTTATCAGACAAGGTCAATAAAGTGCATCGTAGTACCTATTTACCTTCTATGACAAACATTGCGACGGTTATTTATGAAGACACCGAAGATACCAATGCAGTCATCGTCGATCCTAATTTAACACATCAGCTAGATGGTCTTGAAAAGCTAGAAGGAACCTACCCTTTTACCTTAGAACGCAGCCACAAAGCGTATCGTTTGAACCTGTTCTTACGCAACCTTTCTAACCAAATTCACCGTGAACGATTTTTGGCAGATAAAGAAGCCCTGATGTCAGAATGCCAACTAACAGATGAAGAAAAAGACATGATCCGTGAGCTAAAATGGATTGAGATGATTCGCTACGGCGCTATCTTTTTCGGGTTAGAAAAATTATCAGCTGTCTTGGGTAAATCCAACCCCGAAATTTATGCCTGTATGCGAGGGGAAACGATGGAACAATTTCAAGCCAGCCGCAAAGTTTCAATGACATACTCTGTTGGTAAAAAGTAAAGTTAATAACAAACTACCAATTCGAAAAAAAACCAGATTCAGCCTAAGCTGAATCTGGCTTTTTTATATGCTTAAAACAGAATAAAAAAATGGCTCTAAACAGAACCATTTTTTATTTAAGCACTTCATCTACATCTATCTATAACAAACCAACCGCCAATACAGGGAACGCTACAATGAGTGCTAAACGAAGCAAATCAGATATTACGAATGGCATCACCCCTTTATACATATCTCCAATAGAAATATGCGGGGCAACGGATTTAATAACGAAGACATTCATACCAACGGGCGGCGTAATTAAGCCAAGTTCCACGGTAATAACAGCGACGATACCAAACCAAATAGGATCAAAACCTGCAGCCTCAATCAGTGGATACACTACTGGAACAGTCAACAACAGCATCGCAATACTGTCCATAACGCAACCTAGCAGCATAAACAAAATCAAGACACAGAATAGAACCATATAAGGTCCTAAATGAAGGCTATCAACATACTCAACCAAAGCAAAAGAAATGCGTGACACTGAAAGGAAGTAGCCAAAAATCTCCGCACCAATGATCATAAAGAAAATCATTGCAGACATAATCAGGGTTTCGCCAACTGCTTCTTTAAATTGTGCGAAGCGCATACCTCGTACCAGAGCGATAGACAACGTTGCCCCAGCCCCCACTGCAGATGCTTCAGTCGGCGTAAACCATCCAGTATAAATACCGCCGATAATGAATACAAAAACACCGGTAAAAGGAACTAAGCCTTTAAGCCCCAAGAACTTTTCTTTTAACGTTGTCGCCTTACCTGGTTGAGCTATATTTGGAAAGACAGTAACTAAAACAGCGACAGTAAGTCCATACATCACCAATCCAAGTAACCCAGGAATCACACCTGCAATAAACATAGCTCCGACAGATTGCTCGGTAATCAAAGCATATAATAACAGAGCGATAGAAGGCGGTATCATGATACCTAATGTTCCACCCGCCGCTAACACTCCTGTTGCTAATGTTGGTGCATAACCGTTCTTTTCCATTTCAGGTAAAGCCACTCGCGACATACTCGCTGCAGTTGCCATAGAGGAACCAGAAATAGCTGAAAAAATACCGCACGAAGTTACCGCAGCCAATCCCATCCCGCCACGCCAGCTACCAAACATAGCTCGCGCGCCTTGGAACAGTTCTTGCGACATCCCCGACTTTGAAGCGAACACCCCCATAAGAATAAACATGGGAATAGGACTAAAACTGTAATTTGACAAAGTTTCAAATGGACCACTAGCAAGAATAGAAACCGCTGGATCAAAAGCTACAATCCAACCAAAACCAACAAAACCAGCTAATGCCATCGTTAAAGCAACAGGCGCTCGTAGCGCAATTAACAACAACATGGCCGCAATGCAAACCATACCAATCATTGAAGTACTCATGACTCAGCCTTCTCACAAAATAATAGTCGAGACGTGTACGCCACTGCGGAAACAGCTAGCATAGCAGTCGCAAAACAAGCAACCGCATAAAAATACGTCAATGGAATCAATAGATCTTGGGTCGTTTCATAGCTCATCGCCGCTTCTTCTACCAAATGATAAAAGCCATAGCTCATGCCGACTCCCATTAAACCAAAACAAAGAATATAAACAGCTTCTAATCTATTTTTTGCTTTGCTTGATAGTCGCTCCGTAAACAGGTCAACAATGACCTGCGAACGGCTGACCGAATGCGGCAGAATGAAGAGTACTGTAAACAACAGACTGTATTTCACCATCTCAATGCCACCAAGAATGGTCCAGTCCACGGCACCGTCCGTTATAGTAAACAAACCTCGAGTGAAAACATCAAACAAGGTAACCACCATCATAGCGATTAAGAAAAAACCGCCCAGTAAGTGCATTCCATGCGTGATACGCTCTATTATTCGAGCTATTGCTTTCATTAACTCTCTCCAACTACCACTACTTTGCTTAAATATCTAAACAGCTTTTATTTACACGCTGTTTTGGACAGCTCAACTGCACGTGCATAGACCTTGTAAGAAGGTAGACCTTTCTTCTGCAGCTCATCCAAATACTCTTCAGTCGCTTGATAAAGAACAGGCTTCCACAATGGATTCTCAGCACCATCTTCGATTACAGTAATTTTATGACCCATTTCGATCGCTTGAGCACGGCCTTTCGCATCTAAATCATCAAATACGGTAGCGGCTTTTTTAGACCACTCCATACCAGAGTTATGATCAATGACTTTTTTAAGGTCTGCAGGCAGACGATTATAGAAAGACTTATTTATCGTCATGACAAAAGCCAATGTATAAAGACCACCAACTTCAGTGTGATAAGGCGTTAGTTCATTTAGACGGAACGTGTATTCACCTTCCCACGGTAAGGCAACACCATCAATTACACCGCGCTGTGCGGACTGATAAGCATCTGGCGCCGGCATACCAACAGGTTGCGCACCCAGACCTTCAAGCAACTTTGCAACCACCGCAGTTGGACGACGGATACGTAAGCCTTCTAAATCTTGAGGAACTTTGATTTCTTTATTTGTGGTATGAAGACCACCTGGTCCATGAGTAAATAAAAATAGTGGTTTAGTTTGGTTGTATTCATCAGAAATAAGGCCTTCATCGTACAAAGACTGCACAACACAAGAGCCTTGAGCTGCATTCTGCGACACACCAGGTAATTCAACAATTTGTGTTAGCGGAAAACGATTTGCTGTGTAGCCTTGAACGGTCACGGTCACATCTGCAATGCTATTCTTCACGGCATCATACTGAGCTGGTGGTTTTGCCAATGTACTAGAAGGATACATCTGAACGTCGATACGTCCGTTAGATTCTGCTTCAACTGCCTCAGCCCATTTTATAAATAGTTTTTGGCTTGGGTCTGATAATTCAGGAAAGAAGTGGCTGAAACGCAATGTATATTCTGCCGATGCATTTGCCTGAGCACTTACAATAGCGGAAGCAGCAACGACCGTTATGGCAGCGTGCTTTATTATTTTTATCATGTTCGACTCCAAAGTAGATTTATTATTGTATTCAGTTTTTAAAAACTGACTAATCAAAAAACAGATTAGCAATCTACTGTTCAGAAAGGTAATTGATTATGAAGGAAAGGCATTGAAAAATTAGATAGAACAACCGTATTTTATAAAAATACACACTCATTAAATTCATTAAAAAAAAGCATAAAAAACATCTATATAATTGATATTTATAAATAAAATTTATTTTTAAAAAAATATCTCATCAAGAAAAATTACTTTCATTTTTGATGAGACTCATTCGTTTTTTATGACTCAGGATAGATCTTTGTACGGTAAAACAATGTATTGCATAGCGATGATACGACGAGCCGCTTCAGTGTCTGTGTAGAAGTTCAGTTCAAACTCATAAACTCTTCATAGGTTGCCTAATTACCACCATGAAAATCACGTTAGTCTTACTTGGCGTATACCAATATTTGAATACGTCGAGATACATTTTGGCCATCTTTTTTTGTAGACGGTTCATCACTTTATACAAGGTCATAACACCGGAAATACTCAACAAAAAATAATTCACCTCGACGCGAAAACACGCTATTTGGCGACATTAAAGATACGCGCTAACTACTCTAAATTCTGTTAGAATACGCTGCATTGAGCCACTCGCTGTGAGTGGTTTTACATATCATTAGGAACACCTGTGTCAAAATTCTTTTATCGTGGTAGACCCGATATCATGGGCAAGCATAACCTAGGCAATTATCAGCCTAAGCCTAAAGTGAAATCTGGAAGCGAAGAAAACCCGCTAATTTTGCAAGTACAAAGCGCCGAGCGTGAGCATGAAATAAACACTATATTGACCGCTAACGGCTTATTTGCAGAGATTCGCATTGACAGTGAGATGCCTGAGGACATTACACCTTTAGACGTAGCCCTTAACAAACCTGTGCCTCAAATTGTTGAAAAAGCACCACAACGTAACGACCCATGTCCATGTGGCAGCAATAAGAAATACAAAAAGTGTTGCGGCTAAGCTAGTCAAGCCCTTTATAAAACAAAAAAGCGGCCGTAATAAAGATTACGTGCCGCTATTTTTTACTACAAGACCGTGCTTATCACTTAAACCAGATCTTCATAAGGCAAACCAACATATTGCATAGCAATAATACGGCGCCCTTCTTCATTATCCGTGTAAAAATTCAACTCCGAACTCATAAATTTACCATGGGTTGCAGCGTCATTATCATGCTCATCGCCCTGACCAAAGTCGTGCAACATATTAGTCATCCACCATGAAAAACGCTCTCCATGCCAAACACGACGCAAACAAATGTCGGAATACTGAGAGATGCACTCTTTATCACCTTCTTTGTAAATACGAGTCATTACTTTATACAAAGTTGCTACGTCAGAAGCCGCCAGATTCAAACCTTTCGCCCCCGTTGGCGGAACGATATGCGCGGCGTCGCCAACAAGAAACAAATTACCATATTGCATTGGCTCACAAACAAACGAGCGTAGTGGCGCGATGCTCTTTTCGATACTAGGCCCTGTCACTAGTTTTTCAGCCACATCGTCTGGAAGACGGCGTTTTAGCTCTGTCCAGAAATCATCATCGCTCCAGTCTTCTACTTTGTCAGTAAGAGGAACCTGAAGGTAATAACGAGAACGAGTGGCGGAGCGCATGCTAGTCATAGCGAAACCACGATCTGTTTTACAATAAATCAATTCGTCGTTTACTGGTGGTGTGTCAGACAAAACACCCAACCAACCAAACGGATAAACACGCTCAAACTCTTTACGAGAAGATTCAGGAATAGTTTGACGTGATACACCATGGAAACCATCGCAACCTGCAATGTAATCGCAATCCAACCTGTGTGTTGCACCGTTGTGTTCAAAAGTCACGTAGGGAGCGTCGCTTTTCACGTCATGTAAAGCCACATTACTCGATTCGTAATACGTGGTTAAACCAGCACCGTCACGAGCTTCCATCAAATCACGGGTCACTTCTGTTTGGCCATACACCATCACAGTACTGCCACCAGTGAGTTTTTCTAATTCAATCTTTACACGTTTGTTATTAAACGCTAACTCAACACCATGATGCACTTGGCCTTCACGATCCATGCGCTCACCAACACCGGCTTCACGCAGCAAATCCGTCATACCTTGTTCAAGCACGCCTGCACGAATTCGACCTAGAATGTACTCACCAGAAACGCGTTCAATAATGACATTGTCGATCCCTTGCTTTGCCAACAATTGTCCAAGTAATAGACCCGATGGACCTGCACCAATAATCGCTACTTGTGTTTTCATCTTTCTCTCCGATTTATTGTTATTTTCTCGACGTTGATTCAGTGATCAACGTGCTAGTGACAACATAATGGAAGATAAATAGATAATACGTTAGGTAATTTATGATCAAAAAATTGTACTTTTTGATCATGGATGATTTTTTAAATTAGCAGCCAAAACACGATTTAAAATGACTTTATGGCACTTTTCGCTTATAAAAACCTATAAATATGCGTATTTTTGTAAATTTTAGCCTCATAGAAACAAACAACTAAAAAAGTACATTTGTGTAACTTATAAAAATATGAAGAGTAACATGCAGAAATCTAACATTCCTCACTTTGGACTTTATGGCGAATCCAGCTGGATAAATGACCCAGAGTTTTTTCATATTGAAGACATAGAATCTCGCAGCGGTGACTTAGGCTGGAAAATCAACCCACATCGGCACGCTCAGCTGTTTCAAATTCTGATTTTAAAATCTGGTGAAGTAAAAGTTCAGCTCGACGAGCAACAACACAAGCTACAAGGTGCATGGGCGATTATTGTTCCCGCTGGCGTAGTGCATGGTTTTCGTTTCGCGCCGGATACCGACGGGCGAGTCATCAGCATTGCCGAGCCTTTGCTTGAGGATGCCTACAAAGAAAAGGCCGCGAAGTTTATCCAACCACTACTTAGTCAGGCTTGTTACATCGACTTTAATGGTCATCGCAATATGTTTTCAGAGCTTTGGCCGCTCATTCAGCAGCTAGAAAGTGAGTCTTCATTTATACGTGAAGGCCGAGCTTTAATGAGCGAATATCTCATTAAAGCTATTTTGCTGTTACTTCATCGCCAACACGTCAATGGCGAAAGCAATGTCACCAATAAAACAGAAAATAGCCATGCTCACCAACTCAAAGAGCTGATCGAAAAACACTACCGAGAGCATTGGAGTAGCCATCAATATGCCGATGCGCTGAGTACGTCCACCAGCCGCTTAAATAGGCTTAGTAAAACCACCTTTAACCAAAGCGTATTGGACTTAATTCATGATCGCGTTTTATTAGAAGCAAAGCGCAGTCTTATCTATACAGCACGTTCTGTAGAGGAGATCAGTTACGACTTAGGCTTTAAAGATCCGGGGTATTTTTCGCGTTTTTTCAAACGATCCACAGGCATTCCACCAGGGAAGTTTAGAATCCTGAGTAATCAACCATCCATTTGATGAATTTTTCTAACCTATTAGCTGAAAATTGATCGTTTGCTGAATGATTGGTCAGAACCTAGAATAACAAGTGTCAAATATGACTGAACTTTTTTAGGAGAATCACTATGAAAAACGATCTTAAATATGACGCTTTCGGCAACCTTGATGCTGACTACTATGTAGAAAAAGCTTACGAATTGCGTCGTGCATACTTTGCAGAAGCAACTAAAAAAGCAGTCGCTAGCGTAAAAGCATTTTTTGCAAAATTGACCGCTAACCGCACAGTAAAAACCTCAGTTCAACCACAGCACTAATATTTTCAGTAAAAAGCTTTTACGTCATCTGTATTTGACTAGTTTATTTCCGTTGTTGTCACTAATTAATCAACAACCGTTATAAAAGCAAATAAAGCACGACGATGAAGAACCCAATGTTCCCGATGATCGAAAGGCAAGAATAAGAAATCGATCCGGTAACGGGCTTCTCTTCACAAAGAACCTTAAAACCTTCAGTTTTTCTCTAGATAACACCTCCCTTAGCAAAGCATTTTCATCTCAACCCAAGTCATCAAAGTGTCATAAATTTGACATAAAATATCGCTCTAGCCACTTTTTTAACCTAGACGTATCTGAGAGAAAATGAGCCAAATTGACAATAATGCTCTACTTGAGAAAATCCTTTCGAATGGATTAATCACGCCATACTTCCAACCTATTTACGATTTAAGTAATGGTGAAATATATGGGCATGAAGCACTTTCTCGTGGCCCAATGAATTCCACGCTTTTTTCTCCAGATCCATTATTTACACTGGCTCAGCAAGAAGGAAAACTTCATAAACTAGAGTTACTTTGCCGTGAAAAAGCCCTATCAAAATTCGCCAAACTCGAATTAAAAGGCCGCTTATTTTTGAACGTTAGCGCCTCTTTATTGGGGTCACCAGATCACCAGTCTGGTATGACATTGGCGATTTTAAATGAGCTGGGATTGGATCAAAAAGACATTGTCATCGAGCTTTCTGAACAGCATCCGTACGACCATAATGGCTTGCCGCGCAGTAGTGTCGATCATTATCGTAAAATGGGCTTTCAAGTTGCCATTGATGACCTTGGTGTCGGTTATTCTGGCCTTCAGCTTTGGTCTGAATTGCAGCCAGACATAGTCAAAGTCGATAAACATTTCATTAAAGGAATCGACAAAGACGAAATCAAACGAGAGTTTGTCCGCTCGATTCTGACCATTGCTCAGCGACTAAATTGCATACTCATTGCAGAAGGCATAGAAACACAACAAGAACTCGACCAACTCATTGAAATTGGCGTCACGCTAGGGCAAGGCTATTTTCTTGGGCGTCCGGTGGAAAACCCTGCTTTTTCGACTCATCCCTATTTAGTAAAACAAGCTCAGCGACGTTCGCAATTCCAAGTGGATCACGCAGAAACCGTACAAACACTGTGTCGTCCTACACCAAGCTTGCAAGAAAACAGCTTATTAGAAGACGCATCCCAATGCTTTAAAAAGCAACCAGACTTAGTGGCTATTCCCGTACTAAACCACAACAACGAGCCTGTCGGTGTGGTTCGCAGACATCAGCTGCATGAGCTTTTTTCTACACCTTATGGACGCGCTTTGTACGAACATAAACCGGTTACCAATTTACTCAGCAGTGATGTACTAATTGTCGAAAGTAATGTCAGCTTATCTAGTGTTTCCACCTTGATGACCAACCAAGAAGCCGACACACTTAACAACGAAATTATTGTGGTCCGAGAAGGCAAGTTTATCGGCACAGGTCATCTAAGAGATCTATTAAAACGTATTACCGAGCTAAAAATACAAAATGCCACCTACTCCAATCCACTAACCTTATTGCCCGGTAATGTCCCGATTCATCGAGAAGTCAGCCGTCGTTTATTAGCCAACGAAAACTTCTACGTGGCGTATTTTGATTTAAATGACTTTAAACCATTTAATGACTTCTTCGGCTATTCGATAGGCGATGAAGTGATTCAGCTGGTTGGTTCTTTAATCAAAAACCAAGTTAATCCCGATAATAATTTTATTGGTCATATTGGTGGCGATGATTTTGTGGTGATCTTTGGCGACCAAGATTGGCGACAGCAATGCGACAACATTTTAGAAATCTTCGAACAACAAGTTAGAGGTTTTTATTCTACAGACACCTTACAAGAAGGTGGTGTTTGGACGAAAAACCGCCAAGGCGATACCATGTTCCATCCAATTCTAAGCCTCGCTATTGGCGTCGTTCACCCTAACCCAAAACAATGTACCAATCATCACCAAGTGGCAGAACTAGCGGCTCAAGCAAAAAAATCGGCCAAGCAACAAGGCGGCAATCATATTTACCTGCAGCCTTATATAACGACACATACTGATGAGGTAATAAGCGAAAGCGTATTGTGACCTAACTGTCACAAAGCCCTCACAACTCTGTCACATAAGCACCTTATCTTTAAGATAGACCCTAGAGGAGGCGCTTATGCAGACCACATTTCGATCCGTATTTATTTCCGACGTTCATCTAGGCACCAAAGCCTGCCAAGCGTTGCATTTATTGGATTTTTTGCAAAGCATCAAAACCGATACCTTGTATCTAGTCGGAGATATTATCGACCTACAAGAAATGCGTCATCGTGCTTATTTTGTCGATGCTCATCATCAAGTGGTCGAACGCATTCTCGCTATGGCAAAGTCCGGTACCAAGGTCATTTATATTCCGGGAAATCATGATGCGTTTTTCCGCCAATTCGCCGGCCAGACGCTTTCTGGGATTGAGATAAAACTCAACGCTCGCCACAAAACCGCCAACGGCCGAACTTTTTATATCAGCCACGGTGATGAATTCGATCAAATGGTAAAAATCAGCCCTCTCATGCTCGCCATTGGCGATAAAGCCCACGGACTGATGTTGTCGCTGAATCAATGGATAAACGGCATAAGACGCCTTGTTGGCTTGCCCTATTGGTCACTGGCAGGTTATTTGAAAAGTCACATCAGCAAAGCAAAAGAGTTTATCGAGCGCTTTGAAACCGCCGCACTAAAATCCGCCAAAAACCACAAAGTCGATGGCTACATCTGCGGGCACATTCACTTCGCTTCATTTCGCATCAAAGACAATGTTCTCTACTGTAACGATGGGGACTGGGTCGAACACTGCACGGCGTTAACCGAATCCACCGCCGGGGAAATGAGCCTAATACATTGGTCAGAAAACCCAAGAGTCTTGGCAACTGAGCCAAAAGAAGAAGATTGGGGATTATCGCCACTGCCTGCTAGGAATTAGTGGTGAAGGGTTACTAAAGGGGTCAGATCCCTTTAGCTCCAAAGAAGCGATAACGGATATTAATCCATTAGTGATCTTTCGTTAGCGGCATCATATTTCATGACGTCACTCTTCAATCGGTTCATCCACTTATCAAAGAATGCAGCCATTTCTGGTGTTCCTAAATGGTCATTCAGTGAAGCCTGATCTTGCCAGCGTTCTATGGCTACAATACGACCTACAGTAGCATCTTCAACAACAATATTATAAAACAAACACCCTTTTTCTGCTCTCGTACTCGCAGTAATCTTCCGGATATCTTCGACAAATTCATTTACATCTTCTGGTTTTAAATGGACATAGCCCGTTAGAATAATCATTTCTTTCTCCTTGTATGTTTATATAAATTGGCAAACTTCATCAAAGCTAAGACGTGGACCTCTTGCAAAGAGTTTTGAATCATCTCCATACCCCAACGTGCAAAGAAAATTCGACCTTAGATCGGTTCCTGCAAAAAACGCTTTATCGACTCCAGCGTTATCAAATCCAGACATAGAATTTGTATCAAGACCTAATGCCCTTGCTGCCATAATCAGGTAAGCACCTTGAAGGGAGCTATTTCGAAAGGCGGTGTCATAGCTTATTTTCGGATCGTTCTTAAAATAATCGGTCGTATCATAGGCTGGATAAAGCCTCTCTGCATTTGTATAAAATTTTTCGTCATAAGCAATAATGACAGTAACAGGAGCACTTCTTACTTGTTCAACATTGGAATCCATCAAGTAGGGATAAAGCTTCTCCTTTGCCAATTCTGTTTGTACGAAAACAAATCGAGCGGGTGCCAAGTTGACGGAGGTTGGAGCCCATTTCATCACCTCATAAAGCTCGCGCAAAGTCTCTTGTGAAACCGGTAGCTCAGTCCAAGAGCGATGTGAGCGGGCCTTAGTAAAAAGCTGCTCGATTGATTCATTTGGAATTGGGTATCGCATTTAACTTCTCCTCGTTTCTAATGAGTCCAATATAAATGCTTTTAAAAGTACTATGAATACTTAATAGTCCATATTTTCGGCTTAAAGCACCAATAATTAAGGTGAAAATTGTTAGGTGTGGTATGATTTAAATGATTCGATTTAGTGGGAGAATTTTATGGATGTACTTGGGCAAGTAATGACTTTACTTAGAACAAAAGGCCATATCTATGGGCGTTTAGAAGCGCTTGGAGATTTTAACATTCGATTTCCTTATGAAGTTGGTCACTGTCTTATCGTCACACGCGGCTCATGTTTTCTCGTTGTTGAAGGACAAAAACCTGTAGCTTTAGTTTCAGGAGATTTTGTCATTCTCCCAACTTCAAAATCTTTTTGTCTTAAAAGCAAACTCGAACTAAAAAGCTCAACTGACATAACGCCAAAACAAGGCGAAGACTATGTGCAAACAGGTGTTCTCGCTTTTGGTAGTGGAGAAGGACTGCCAGTATCAATGATCTCAGGATGCTTTAGTTTTGCTTTCGCCGAAAGCCGATTACTTACAGAATACCTTTCACCAATTATTCATTTAAAAGGTAATACACCGAATACACCAATTGGAATCCAAACAATTTTACAGATGATTGAAAGTGAAATCACTCAGGCACATCCAGGATCAACAACTGTCATTGATCGACTTTCTGAAGTGCTTCTGATTCACGCACTTCGAAATCATTTTGAATCATTATCTGAAAATAATCCAAGTTGGTTGAAAGCGCTTGGAGATCCTCAAATTGGTAAATCATTAAGCCATATGCACGAAAAACCGGAGAAGACTTGGACGGTAGAACAACTCGCAAAAAGTGTCGGTATGTCTAGGTCAGCCTTTGCTACCAAATTTAAATTAGCGGTTGGCAAAACGCCTCTTGAACATCTAACCGAGTGGAGAATGTTTAAAGCGGCAACTATGATAAATGATCCCACACCAATGAAAATCGAAGATATCGCGTTGGCAGTGGGATACGAGTCCGACAGAGCTTTTAGACAAAATTTCAGAAAAATTATGGGCTCATCACCTCGCGAATATAAACAACGTAACCTGAATAAAGACATTAGTGAATCTAATGGATATCACTAAAGAGGTCAGATTCCTTTATGCTTTGAAACCGCTGCACTAAAATCTGCCAAAAACCACAAAGTCGATGGCTACATCTGCGGTCATATTCACTTTGCTTCGTTTCGCATCAAAGACGATATTCTCTATTGTAACGATGGGGATTGGGTCGAACACTGCACGGCGTTAACAGAATCCGCCGCAGGGAAAATGAGCCTGATACATTAGTCGGAAAATTCAAGAGTCTTAGCAACCGAACCAAAAGAAGAAAATTGGGGATTATCACCACTGCCTTCTAGGAGTTAAGAAAAAAGGGAAAGGGAAAGTATAAATATCAGATATTGTTGTCATTCCCGCGAAGGCGGGAAACCAGTGTTGTTGTCTGAATGGCTAACTTTTCACCTGCCCCTATATTCAGATAGAACAGTTTCAGACATCATGTTCTGTCAGTATTTGACGACAGTTCCGTACGGTTAAGACTCGAATTTCGTGGCTCAGACTATAAATAATACGGTAATGACCAAAGATAATTTCACGGTAATTCGTATGAGGTATTTCAGGAACCATACGTCCCATCTCTGGCATTAAACTGAGTAAATCTGTTTTATCGAAAACATCATTTACCCACGTTTCCGCGGCGGAAGGATTATCCAAAGCAATAAACTCAGCTGCATCACCGAGTTTTTGTAACGCTAAAGGTGACCAAACCACTTTCATTTATTGATGCGTCCCAATATTTGAGAGCGAGCATCGTCGTTTGATACGCCTAAACCCGCAGCCAACTGAGCCTCAGCCGTGCGCATTTCTTCGAGCAATTCGATTTTTTCTTGCATTGCCTCGTACTCAGCAACATCAAGAACAACAGCTACGCCTTTACCGTGCTGAGTAATGACCAGTGGACGGCGAGTTTCATTGATTTGCTTAATAAATGATGCAACGCCAGCACGGAATTCAGACAACGGTTGGATATCTTGATCAAGGTGGATACGGCTCATTTTGAACTCCATTTAGTACAATATAATGTACAAATTCTAGTTCAATTAGTAATCATGAGCAAGGAATTGACTCTCTAGCTCACCGAATCTTATGTCTTAAACAAGAAATTAGTAGGTGAAATGAGCCTGATACATTGGTCGGAAAACTCAAGAGACTTAGCCACTGAACCCAAAGAAGAGGCTTGGGGATTATCGCCACTGCCTTCTAGAAGCTAAATAAAAAAGTAGGATGAAAAATAAGGTTAATTTTTAAGTAAGAAAATCAGATTAATTAGCCTTGTTCTGTATAGCCAAGGTAATTTACCTTACTGGTATACGTTTTGGATGCAACAGCTAATGAGGCTGTACAAACACTACAATAGTTATCGAGTTGGCCACACTTAAACTCGAAGCGCAGTTTTGCTGATTCAATATCTTTGGGTTCAAAACCCTCGGAAACTACTAAACCGTAGAATGTCTCTTTGAGTGCATTTAGTGCAAGCCGTAATGGCTCAATATGTAGAAACCTTTGTGGGCATGGCTCATTATCAAATACATTTATTTCTATAAAATCGAGAGCTTCAGCCTCACAAGCTTGACCAAGATGAGGATGGACAAACGACAGTCCACTCACTGCATGATGAGCTATACTTTGCACTATACTTTTTAGTCTTTTATGAGATGACATCATTCTCCTAATGCAGAACGCTTCAATCGACGATATTAACTTTTATAACTCGCTCAAGTCGTAAAAGGGTCAGTAACTATTGTCATTCCCGCAAAGACGGGAAACCAGTGTTCATGTATAAAAGGCTAATTTTTCACCTGCCCTCATATTCAGAATCCGCCTCAGAGGAAATGAGCCTAATACATTGGTCGGAAACCCCAAGAGTCTTAGCAACCAAACCAAAAGAAGAAGATTGGGGATTATCACCACTGCCTTCAAGGATCTAGCGGCTAAGCTAATTAAAGGTGTCAGATCCCTTTAGTTACACATTTTTAGAAGTATAAATATAAACTGCTTGCCGCCATTCTTTTAAATAAGGAATACAGTTAACCAGTAGAAGCTTTTTATCACCGCACAAATCAGCTAACACTTGCGACAATGGGTAATCTGCTGAATTTCTACCGTGTAAGGTATCATTTATTGTTCGCTGTGATTGTGGTTTCAAACTTTCTAACCAAATATGCCATTCTGGCTCATGTTTCCAATAGTTCCCAGCTGAATGGATTAGCTTTGCCACTGGCACGCCCTCTTTACTTTTAGGCCCTAAATCTCTTGCAAGGCCCTGATCTATTTTTAGATCCTGAAGCACGTCTAACAAGTATCTTTGCATTACGCAGAAACCGACTCCAATCAAGTACTCCCCATGGTCACAATAACTCTCAACGTCCCAAATAGTGGAGGCTTTAATTGACTTGTGAATAGGAGCTAAAGAACTATCTAATGATTCTAAAACCCCTTCGAGGAAACTAATTCCTAAATCATTTAATTGATCATTAATAGCAAAAATCACAGAGGCTCCCTCATGTGTTAAATTTTATTAATCTGCATACGTGTTTATACATTTATTAACTGCTCGTTACCTCTATGCTATGAAACCTTATCTATTGATACTAAAAAACTTCCTGTTAAGCAGCCAGTAAAAGTGCCGCTAAACCATGATTATTGTCGATTACCATAAGCCCTTGATTTCCGCCTTCGCGGGAATGACGTATTCAAACAACTAACGCGTTGTGAGCCTCACTCGCCCGCCACCCAATTGGTTTAAGTCATGTAGTCGGCAGTCTCTGCCTTGGTAGGCAATCTGTGCGAGTAGTAGTTCTGCGGTGGCTAAGGCGTCGGTTAGTGCGTCGTGTCCTTGGTATTCTGGTAATCCGTAGCGTTCTCGGCAGGCGCCAAGGCGAAAGCCGCCGTCTTGAATAGGTTGCTGGAATCGATTGGCTTTGGTGCGTTCAATGGCGAGTGTGTCTAACCAGTTGACAGAGAATGTCGGTAATGCTTCGGTTTGCCAAGCGTGTTTTAAAAAGCCCAGTTCCATTGGCGCGTGGTGCATAACCAAGACGCGTTCGCGAAGTAAATGCCGCAAGTAACGCAGTACGCTTTCTTGTTTTTTGCCTTGCTGCTGAACATCCGAGTCGGTAATCATGTGAATGCCAACGCTGTCACCAATTTGTGCGCTATTCAACACAATATGCCGTGCTGTATCCAGTTCAATCACGCCTTTGTGAATGCACACCCAACCAAAGCTGACGATATGATCTTGTTTTGGATCTAACCCTGAAGTTTCGATATCCAATACGAGATAATCCCATTCTGACCAAGCACGTTTAACGGATTGCCGCGACAAGTGCCACGCACCGAGCTTTTGTATTAACGCAAACGACATCTAGCTGTACCCTCTTAAAAACCGCTGCTGCGCCACGTCTTGTACATCACTGATGATGCTAAACGTCGTTTTCAGATGTTTGCGTTCTAACGAACTCAAGTCTTTCGGATCCAAGTAAGCGCTGGCTTTGCCTGTTGCTTGCCAGTGACGCCCTTGAGCCTCTAAGCGCAAGCCATTGAGTTTGTCCCATGCGTCCATGAGGTTTCGAGCGGTATCGACACTAATGAGCTTTTCTCGAATGGCTTGCTCGATTCTATCCAAGGTACCAGCTCGATAGGTCTTGCATGACAAGCCATACAAGCGAGCTAAATCATTGATCAAGGCCAAACCTTGGTGCTTCAAATCCAATTGATTTTTGTGCTCACCAGAGGATTCCAATACAAAATGACGGAAGAAGCCCAATGGAGGTTTGCTTGCTAAAGCAGTGCGCGTCAAAGTCGCCAAAAATACGCTGTTTTTGCTCACCTCTAACTGCATGGCTGTGATCAAATTGTTAACCGCATCACCTTGCCTACTCCCCGTGTCATACACACAACGAATGTCGAAAAAAATGCTAGCGTGAAGCAAGGCACTGGGCGCACTGCTTTTTATCCAAGTGGAAAAGACTTGCTGCCAACCGACTGTCGTTCTGCGCCATTCAGGATTACTCGCCATAATATTGCCGGGGCAAAGACGAATACCACAAAGCCCCAAACCTTGGCAGATGAATTCAGATAGTTCAGCAAAATACTGGCTTTCTTCTGCCGTAGGTTCGCGTTCTAGCATCAAGCCGTTATCTTGGTCGCTGCCCAAAGATTGATCTCGCCTTGCTTGCGAACCAAACACTAAAAACTGAAATGCCATCGGGGCTGGGCCGAATTTATCCAGCGCCAGTTCAATGACACGGCGCGTCAGGTTATCACTCACGGTCGCTAGCACTTTGCCCACGTCGGCGGGTTTCATATCGGTCACAATCAGATTCATAATCAAGGTCGGCCATTGTTTGCAAACACGGGCTAAATCTTCGATGGATTGTTGACGATGAATCTGATTGATCAATAACAAAGGACTGAGTTCTTGATGTCGAAGTAAATCTGCGGCGGTTAACATGCCGACGGCTCTTTGCTCTTCATCAACGATGGGCAAATGGTGAATATTGCTTTCACTCATTAAGGTTTGCGCCTGCATCACCAATGCGTCGGGTCTCAGGCTAACAGGATCCCGAGTCATCACATCTTTTACCAAAGAATCAGCCGAGCCGCCCAAAGCCAAAATACGCGAACGTAAATCTCGATCCGTGACTATGCCAGACAGCTTTTCATCTTCCACCACCAGAATCGAACTGACTCGCGCTTCGGTCATGCGCATGGCAATAGTTTGGACACTTTCTTCTGGGGAAGCTTGGATCAATTGTCGCGTCATTATGTGTGCAACGGGTGTCGATAATTGCAATGCGGGAGAGGCTAATTCGTTACTTTGACTACGAGAAAGTTTGCGTAACCGATTGTGCCTCGTGTGTTCAAAGAAGAGTTCAAAAGCTTCGCTCTTTTCCAGCGTTTCCTTGAAACGAATTTTGTCGAAGCGATACACCAAGCTGTCTTCCATGGCGACCACTTGCAATCCATCTGGATTTTGCGCCATAAGGCTAGATATACCAAAGCATTCGCCGTCGGCAATTTGATCCACCAACCCACCTTTGGGAGTGCGGATTTCACAAGCACCACGACGAATCAAATGCACTGTCGCTGCTTCATTTTTTAAGGTCAAAGTCTGCCCCTGACGAACGTACAGCATAGAGACGCCCATCAGTAATTGCCTGCGCTCAAGCAGATTTAAACTCGAGAAGGGAGGAATTGTTTCAATGAACTTATGGACTTCAGGAATATCTATCGCAGCCATTTTATTATTCTCTTTTTTGCAGCCGAAGTTTTTTGCAGACGAAGTTTTTTACAGACGAAGTTAGCTATCAAGAGTGTGCACTTTTATCTTAGACAACAAAACGCTTCTTAGACCAATGTCTAGGACATAAACCTAGAACTTATATAAAGCCTATATCTATGTTGAATGTCTAGGAAAGGTCTACACCCGTCTTGAATAAGATTTCTTTGCATATCAATCATCTATCATTTCTCAATAAAATTTTGTCGACAAAGGCTTGACTAACCTAAAATGTTATCGGTAACATCACACCTTAGTTACCGGTAACATTCATCGTAACTAAAAGCACTATTCCTAAAAACTGCTACTAACAAAGCGGTTCTTTCAAAAAAAAATAATGGGAAGCAATACCATGAATAAGTTCACTACCACGTTATTGACTGCCGCTACGGCCGGTATTCTATCGACTTCAGCGATTGCAGCGGATTACAACTTTAAGTTCCAATCTTCTGACCCAGCTGGCGACAAAAACTTCCAAGTTCAAAAAGAATGGACTCAACGCGTCGAAACAATGACTGGTGGCCGAGTTCATATCGACTTGCTTCCTGTTGGCAGTATCTTCAAACACACAGAAACACTAGACGGTATTAAAATGGGCATCTTGGATGGCCAAATTACCGCGACTGAATTCTTCTCTGGAAAAGATCCGGCTTTTGGCTTGATTGGTAATACTGTAGGCGCTTGGTCAAACACTCAGCAACTTCTGCAATACGTTAACTACGGTGGTGGTTACGAACTAATGAATGAGCTTTACGCACCTTACGGCGTGAAATTCATTGGTGGTTCTACGACAGGCGTTGAATCTTTGGTTTCTCGCGTTCCACTAGACAGCGTTGCAGATTTAAAAGGTCTGAAGATCCGTGCACCTGAAGGTTTAGTACAACGCGTATTCGCAGCAGCGGGCGCAGCACCAGTAAACCTACCAGGTTCTGAAGTGTTCACAGGTCTAAGCAAAGGCGTTATCGATGCAGCTGACTACACTGTTTTCTCGACTAACCAGAAAGCAGGCATGAACGACATTGCGACACACCCAGTTCAACCTGGTTTCCATTCTTTGCCATTGATTGATATCTCAATGAACAAGAAAAAATGGGACAAATTGCCAGCTGACATTCAAGCAATCCTAACCGTTTCGGTTCGTGACTTCGCAGAAGACATGACCACGCAACTACGTATTGCTGACCAAGCGGCAGTAAAAGCTGCGAAGGCAGATCCAAACATCACTATTCATGACTGGTCTGAAGAGGAACGTAAAAAATTCCGTGCTATTGCTCGTACACAATGGAAAGAGTTCGCGAAAGGTTCTGCCAATGCGCAGAAAGTCTATGACTCTATTACAACGTACCTAGAAGCAAACGGCCTTCTATAAGCTTTTTGATGTCATGTGTTCGCTGAGTCGAAACACATGACATCAAAACAAACCCAATGCTTATAGTTGCTTTTAAACCTGCAAGATAGGCGCTATACACCTCAAGTTGTTATAGCGCTTATTTTTCATTGGATAATGATCATGAAAGACGAAATTCATCCACAGACACTGGACAGTTCTGAACAGCCGAGAAACGCCCTAGATCGTCTGATCTACTGGTTCGGTAATCTCATCAGTTTGCTGTTTATCTTTACCGTTGGCATTTCTTTTTACGAAGTTTTGATGCGTTACATATTCAACGCACCAACCATTTGGGTTCACGAAACCGCCTCATTTCTAGGTGGATGTTTGTTCGTTTATGGCGGCATTTATGCCTTGGCCATCAACAAACACGTTCGTGTGGTGCTGATCTACGACATTGTTTCAGACACAACTCGTCGCTGGTTGAATGTTTTTCATCACATTATGGGCCTTATGTTTACCAGTTTACTTAGCTGGGCTGCTTATCAGATGGTTCAGGACTCATGGTTCACACCCTTTGGTGATCTACGTTTAGAAACATCTGGATCCGCTTGGGATCCCGTTTTCCCTGCCTTAGTTAAAGGCATGATTTTCGCCACCTTATGTATCATGTTTGTGCAGTTTTTCTTGCACCTAATACAAGAATTAAATGGTTTAAGGAAACGCAAAGATGTTTGATTTATCCGCTATGGGCATAGGCTACGGCAGCCTACTCATGCTCGGTTCTATGATTTTATTACTGCTAACGGGCATGCAATTAGCCTTTGTTACCGCGTTAGTAGCGCTTA
The DNA here is from genome assembly GCF_002806845.1 of Marinomonas sp. ef1. Lineage (NCBI taxonomy): Bacteria > Pseudomonadati > Pseudomonadota > Gammaproteobacteria > Oceanospirillales > Oceanospirillaceae > Marinomonas > Marinomonas sp. ef1. The sequence continues at coordinate 66,042 of NZ_NHTT01000006.1, forward strand.
TTTTTGCAATCGGTTGGTTTGGAGTTGGCGCTTTGCCGCTGATCACCAGCCGTTTGTACAGCTTCGTTGGCAGCTATGTGTTTCTTGCTGTACCGATGTTTGTTCTCATGGCCGCCTTATTAGATAGGTCCGGTATCGCCCGAGATCTATTTGATGCGATGAAGGTCTTTGGTCGCAAACTACGTGGCGGTGTTGCTGTACAGACGTTATTGGTTGCTATCGTTTTAGCTTCTATGTCTGGCGTTATCGGTGGTGAAACCGTGCTACTTGGCATCTTGGCTTTACCGCAAATGTTGCGTCTTGGCTATAACCGCAAACTGGCCATAGGTGTAACTTGTGCCGGCGGTGCGTTAGGCACCATGCTACCACCAAGTATCGTTTTGATTATCTACGGCTTAACGGCCAGCGTATCAATTGGCGACTTGTTTAAAGCGGCTTTCTTGCCTGCGTTTATTCTTGCCTTCGCTTACATGGCTTACGTGTTGATCATCTGTCGTCTTCACCCAGAATACGCGCCACTACCTAGCGAAGAAGAGCTGGCAGCGGACAAAGACGTCAACTATTTAAAAGCTCTGTTGTTCCCATTGCTTACCGTAATGATGGTACTCGGCAGTATTTATACCGGTGTGGCTTCTGTTACTGAAGCATCTGCACTCGGTGTTGTCGGCATCATCATCAGTGCGGCGATTCGTGGCGAACTGAATTTCGCCATGTTAAAAGACAGCGCCAAAGCCACCATGAGCACATGTGGCATGATCATCTGGATCGGTATTGGTGCAACGGCTCTAGTGGGCGTTTACAACCTAATGGGTGGTATCGACTTCGTTGAAGAAACCATTCTTGCCCTAAGCGGCGGAAGTGTGATGGGCACCATCATGATCATGATGATCATCTTGCTTGTACTCGGTATGTTCTTGGATTGGGTCGGTGTTGCGCTATTAACCATGCCAATCTTCGTACCTATCATTACCGGGCTTGGTTTGGATCCTATCTGGTTTGGTGTGGTGTTCTGTTTGAACATGCAGGTGTCTTTCCTATCACCACCGTTTGGTCCTGCGGCGTTTTATCTTAAGTCTGTGGCACCAAAAGACATTAGTCTTGGCGAAATATTTAGCTCTCTAATGCCTTTCATTGGCTTACAGGTGTTTGTTCTCGGCTTGGTCATATTCTTCCCTGAGCTGGCCCTTTGGTGGAAATAACCCATTGAGACCATGCCGTTCAACACGGCTTTTTGAACGACACTGCTGCCTTGCTGACAACAGCAAGGCGATAAGGACTTAAGAAGATGACAAAGAAAATTGTAGTATTAGGCGTATCTGGGTCAGGTAAATCTTTAATAGGCAAAAGCATCGCGGACAAACTTGGCTATCAATTTTTTGATGGTGACGACTTTCACTGTCAAGCCAATGTAGACAAGATGCGCCAAGGCACGCCGCTCACTGATGAAGACCGTAAGGATTGGTTGGCGACACTTAATAGCATATTGACGGACAACCCTACGGCAGTAATTGCCTGCTCTGGATTAAAACCAGAATATCGCGCCATGCTGCGTCATGGTCTAGATGATGTCACCATGATCTACCTAAAAGGTAATATCGATACCATTTGGCAGCGCCACCAAAAGCGCGACGGTCATTATTTTAATGGTCGAGAAATGCTAGAAAGTCAGTTTGCTACCTTGATTGAACCAACAGAAGACGAAGCGTTGGTAATCGACATTTCCCAAGATGCCGACGCTGTGTTAAATGAAGCGCTTACGCTTTTAGCGAATAAATAAATGCAAGCAAGAGGCACAACTATAAAGTTGTGCCTCTTTCATAAAAAAATAAGTAAATACTCACTTTCAACATAAATCCTATTTTAATTAACACCTGCTCCGCTAACAGCTAATTTTTTGTTTCTAGCCATGAATGGCTTATGATAATGTTACTTGTAACAAAACATGGATACGTCACTGGTATGAAAAGTCCGAACATGAAAAACAAGCGCCCTACTCTTCAAGATGTTGCTGACTTAGTTGGCGTGACCAAAATGACCGTGAGTCGTTTTCTTAGAAATCCAGATCAAGTCTCAGCTCCGCTACAAACTAAGATAGCTGAAGCATTGGAAGACCTAGGCTACATACCAAACCGAGCACCCGATATTTTATCCAAATCAAAGAGCCATGCGATTGGCGTTTTGCTGCCCTCTTTGACCAACCAAGTATTTGCCGAAGTCATCCGCGGCATCGAGTCCGTAGTAGAACCCGCTGGTTATCAAACCATGCTAGCTCACTATGGTTACAGCAAAGAAGCCGAAGAAGCTCGCATTGCCACACTTTTGTCTTACAGTGTCGATGGTTTAATCATCTCAGAAAGCTATCACACAGAACGCGTAAGAAAGATGCTCGCCGTTGCTGGTATTCCCGTTATCGAAATCATGGATTCTGTCTCACCACCAATCGAACAAGCCATTGGCATAGACAACGAAGCAGCCGCTTATGCAATGACAGAGTTTATGATCAAAAAAGGCCGACAAAGGATTGTCTACTTTGCCGCGCGAATGGACCAACGAACACTCTTCAAAATCAAAGGTTACGAAACTGCTATGCTCGACAATGGCTTAACCCCTTTGTGCTTAAAAACCAATAGCGCGTCATCTTTCACGCTTGGCGCGACGTTCCTAAAAGACGCGTTACAGCAACAACCTGATACCGATGGCATCTTTTGCACCAACGATGACTTGGCAATCGGTGCTCTCTATGCCTGCCAAAAAGCGGGAATTAAAGTTCCACAAGACATCGGCATCGCCGGTTTTCATGGCCATGATATTTCTCGCGCCATGGTTCCCTTACTCACTACCGTGATCACACCTCGTGAAGAAATGGGACGACTCGCAGCAGAACATTTACTATCTCGCTTACAAGGGAATCCTGTTTCACAAAGAATCATTGATTTACCGTTCAAAATAGAAGTGGGAGAAAGTGTCTAAAAGTCCGCAACACAGCATAAAGAGCGCTATTTAAAGCAGCAATAAACGTTGAAAGCACTTCAAATACCACTGAGAAGTGTTATCATTATCGCGTTTTCTTAACCTCTCAAAGGCTGTTTTATGAAGCGCTTGCTGTCGATTGCCCTCTCCACTCTCTTACTCAGTTCATCTCTTTCTGTTCAAGCTGTTTCTTCGACACAAGACAGCATTAAAAATAGTGTAGAAGACAGCAAAGGCACGTTTAGCATAGATTACGTTCCGAAACGCATCGTAGTTTTGGAGCTTTCCTTTGTAGATGCATTGGCGGCCGTTGGCGTCAGCCCTGTTGGTATTGCTGATGACAAAGATCCAGAACGTATTCTAAAAGAGATTCGCAAAGAAATTGGCGATTGGACTTCGGTTGGCACTCGCTCTCAACCCAGTCTTGAAACTATTTCTGCGCTAAAACCTGATCTCATCATTGCTGATATTTCTCGTCATGAAGGGGTTTATGCTGACCTACAAAAGATAGCACCGACATTAATCCTGCCTTCGCGCCGAGCTACCTATGAAGAGAACCTTCACGCCACGGCCATAATTGGCAAAGCCATTGGCAAAGACAAAGAAATGCAGGCGCGCTTAAAGAAGCATGCTCAAATAATGGCTAATTTTGCTAAACAATTACCTGAAGGCAAAGAAGTTCAATTTGGTGTTGCCCGTGATGACGCGCTGTTTCTGCATACCGCCGATTCCTATGCTGGCGGGGTCATTCGCGCCTTAGGTTTAAAGAATGCCAACACTGGCAGAAGTGACGATGCCTATCGTCAAACCAGTTTAGAACAGTTTCTTGCAGTGAATCCTGACTACTTTATTGTCGGCAATTACGTCACCCCAAGCATTGTCGACAAGTGGAAAAACGAACCGCTTTGGTCTGTCTTAAAAGCCGCTAAAAATCATCATATTTATTCGGTTAACCCTAATACTTGGTCTCGTTGCCGCGGCATCATTTCCGCTGAAACCATGGGGCAAGATCTTATTAAGGTCTTTAACGCGAACAAATGATCTCAATACGCCTGCCTTTTGTCGGCCAATGTCTAATATTGCTGCTGCTTTTATTGGTATGTTCATGGACCAGCTTATTTAGTTGGTCCGTGATCACGATTACACCAATGGATGCTCTACACGCTTTATATAATATGGATGAGGAAAGTATTGCTCAGCATATTGTTCATGATTTAAGACTACCTAGAATCCTTATCGGGATTATGGTGGGTGCTAATCTCGCGGCAGCGGGCGTTATCATGCAAGGACTGACGCAAAACCCTCTCGCCTCGCCTTCGGTTTTAGGCATCAATGCGGGCGCTGCGCTTGGCATGGCGACTGTTTCCACTATTGCACCTTGGTTTGGTCTACTTGGTTCTTCGGTCGCAGCCATCATTGGCGGCGGCATTGCATGGGCTTTCGTTATGTTGCTTGGCAGTGCATGGCGCGGTGGCAATGAGCACGGCCGATTGGTGTTGGCTGGCGTCGCTATTTCTGCTCTGTGCGCGGCCTTAACCAAAGCCGTCATTATCATCGCGGAAGATCAAGCCGCAGGCGTACTTACTTGGCTAGCTGGCAGTTTAACTGATGCTAGATGGCAAACCTTTGATTCCTTCTGGCCAGTTTGTGTGATTGGTTTATTGGGCGCTATGCTGATTGCCCCAACGCTCAATCTATTGCAACTTGGTGACGACAATGCGCGAAACCTTGGTGTCTCGCTCATGTGGGTAAAATTAGGCGGCAGCTTTTTAGTTTTACTGTTGGTTGGAAGCGCCATCAGTAGTGTGGGTGCGATTGGCTTTGTCGGGCTACTGGTTCCTCATATGGCAAGAATGCTAGCAGGACAAGATCATCGTAAGTTCTTACCCATGGCTATGATGCTGGGCGCTTGCTTAGTCGTCCTATCCGATACCGTCAGTCGAGCTATTATTTATCCGGCAGAAACGCCCGCTGGCGCTATTTTAGCCTTGATCGGCGCGCCATTTTTCATCTATCTCGTCCGCAAGAGAACCTTATAATGGCCACGCGCTCGCTGCCTATTTTACTACTTGCCTTGTTAGGATTGTTGATCGCTAATCTGATGTTTGGCGCCGTTTCCATTCCCTTTAAAAGCATTCTTGAAGGGTTTCAGGTCGGCAATGCCAACTACTTCACCGTTCATGAATACCGTTTTCCTCGTACCATTCTCGCTATGTTAGTTGGCGCTATGATGGCACTTGCTGGCGCCTTAGTGCAGGGTGTGATTCGCAATCCATTAGCGTCACCCGATGTGCTTGGCGTCAGTCATGGCGCTGGATTGGCGGCTGTGTTTTATATGACATTTTTCCCTGATGCCGATATTCGCTGGTTACCAGCTGTTGCGCTAATCGGTAGTTTGATCGCTGCGTTAATGTTGTGGTGGCTGTGTGGTCAACATAGCAGCACCATTAAACTGGCGATTACAGGTGTGGCATTGGCGGCGTTATACGCCAGCTGTATAGACTTTCTGATGCTGGTTAAACCGCTGGAAATAAACAACGCTCTGTTGTGGTTAACGGGTAGTTTATGGGGGCGCGGCTGGAATCAGCTTTCTATGTTATTGCCTTGGTTGCTGCTCATTCCTTTTGCGCTTTGGCTGGCCAAACCTCTGAACCTAATCCACCTCGGCGACGACAGTGCCATTAGTCTTGGTATCAAGGCCAACAAACTGCGTTTAGCGTCTTTGGCGATTGCCGTTGGACTGACAGCTTCTTGTGTCGCGATTTGTGGTCCTATCGGATTTTTAGGCTTAGTGGCCCCGCATTTAACGCGTAAATTGGTCGGTGGACGCCATCAAATACTCTTACCTTCCACCATGCTAGTTGGCGCGATTTTGTTGCTGCTTGCCGATCTTGTGGCTCGTACCATTGATCCACCTATTGAATTACCCGCCGGTATTATGACCGCCATTATTGGTGCGCCGTATTTTCTTTGGCTACTCCTTAGGACGAAATGATTTATGTCTCTTAGCACTCATAATTTATCTGTTGGCTACCATGATAAAGCCATTGTAAAACAGGTCGACCTAACTATTCCTGAAGGAAAAATCATCGCGTTACTCGGCCCAAACGGCTGCGGCAAATCCACTTTGCTAAAAGCCATGGCGCGTATTCTTTCTCCGATGGAAGGCCAAGTTCACTGGCAAGGTAAAAACCTTCACGGCATTGCGTCCAAGAAACTGGCTCAACAGCTAGCCTTGTTGCCGCAAACTCAGCCTATTCCGGAAGGAATTAAAGTCAAAGATTTGGTCGCCTATGGACGCAGCCCATATACTGGATTTTGGGGACGGATTAACAAAGATGATCAAGTAATAATAGACAAGATGATGGAAGAGACGGGCATTACCGAGCTTGCGGATCAATTGGTCAGCGAACTCTCCGGCGGCCAACGCCAACGTGTTTGGCTCGCCATGACCTTAGCGCAAGATACGCCTTATTTACTGCTCGATGAGCCAACCACTTATATGGATTTAAGCCATCAAGTAGAGTTGATGCACCTATTGCGTAAGTTAAACTTGCAAGGCAAAACCATCATCACGGTGCTACATGACATCAACCAAGCAGCTCGATATTGTGACCATCTCATCGTGATGAAACAAGGGGAAATCATCACCCAAGGCTCGCCAGAATCGGTACTCACACAGAAGCTACTTAAAAAGGTTTTTTCATTGGATGCGCAAATTCATCAAGACCCAATCGCTAAAACGCCAATGTGTGTGGTGGAGTAATTAATCCTGGCAATAACCTTGCTGATTGACAAAAAAGTAACCAACAAGTTTAATGAGACTAATTATCGTTTACACTTATTACTTATTTCAATCATAGGAGCGATTCCATGCCGCACAATGCGGATCCAAGAGTGCAGCAAAGTGCTATGCACGCGCTATATTCAGATAACCATCATTGGCTGTATACATGGATACGTAAGCGCTTAGATAACCACTTTGACGCGGCAGATTTAACTCAAGATACCTTTCTGAGAATTCACGCTCGTCAAGACGTCGATACTATAACTCAGCCGCGCGCCTACTTAATGACCGTGGCAAAAGGGATTGTTAGTCATTTTTATCGCCGTAAATCGTTGGAAGATACGTACTTAGAATACATCGCATTATTTCCAGACCCAGTAACATCTTCCCAAGAACAGCAGCAAATTATTTTACAAACATTAGAACAAATTGATGCGCTCCTTAATGAGTTACCACGTCACGTCAAAACCGTTTTTTTAATGTCGCAAATCGAAGGCAAGAAATATCAAACTATTGCTAACGAGCTGGGGATGTCACTTATCAGTGTAAAACGCCATATGAAACAAGCCTATGTGCAGTGTTTGACTCTTATGGAGGAGGATTTTTTTGAATAGGACAAGCACATCGATAGCAAAACAGAGTCTTGAAGAAGCCGCAGACTGGCTTATACGCTCACAAGAAGCACCGCTGACCAACGAAGAAAAGACACAATTTAAACTATGGCAAGAAGCCAACTCAGATAACAGCAAAGCATGGTTGCGAGTACAACGACTCATGGGGCATGTTGAGACCTTACCCAAAGGTGTCGCGGCAGCAGTGCTCAATCGTCCTGACGACGAAAGTCGTCGTTTCGCTATTGGGAAATTGGCGCTGTTACTGGCGGCTGGACCTACTTTATGGGGCGGCTACAAAGCGATTGAAGTTCAGCAATGGACAGCCGATTACCGGACAGCAAAAGGTGAGTTTCAAGAAATAACCTTGCCTGATGGATCCTTGGTGAAACTAAATACTGCGACCGCATTTGATATGACATTCAACTCTCGCTCTCGCCTACTGTCACTGCGAGAAGGTGAAATCGAAATACGCACAGCGCAAGTAGATCCGCAACAATTCGGCGCATTTCTCATTCAAACACAGGAAGGCACAATAACACCTTTGGGCAACAGATTAACCGTGCGTCAATGCGATGGTTTTACTCAGCTTGCTGCACTAAACGGACAAGTACAAGTCGCTCCAAAGCTCGCTCAAAATAACGAAACGATGACGATAAAGACTGGCCATCAAGCCCAAATATCTAACTTTAAGTTGCTGTCTAGCCAATTGATATCTCCCACAACAACCGCTTGGTTAAATCAAATGATAGCCGCCCATGATATGCCCCTAAAGCAATTTGCTGAGGAAGTTTCCCGTTATCGAAAGGGCTATTTACGCATCTCGTCTGACATCGAAAATCTTATGGTGTCAGGTGCATTTCCAACATCCAACACTGACACCATTATTAATATGCTGACTCACACTTACCCTATTAAAGCCAAGCATCATCTAGGCGGCTATTGGGTCACTCTTGAGCCAGCTTAATACGACATTAGCAAGCTAATAAATTAAACCACAAAAATTAATGACAATTATTTTCATTTCGATTGATACCTTTTTTCTTTTCAAGTGGCTTATTAAATAGAAAACAAATAATCCAACGATTTTAAAAAAGGAGGTAGCAGTGGCTGCCCAAAGAGAACATTTTTTGAAAACCCATTTTCTGAAGTCGCCTTTCTTGAAAACACCGTTCTTGAAAACAAAGCTACACAGTGCGATAAGTACCGCTATTATTGGCACAAGCTTGATCATGAGTGCTGGTGTCAGCTCATTTACCATGGCGGAAAATGCTCCGCAGGAAGAAACTCGTCAACAAATTATGATTCCAGCTGGAGAGCTTGGCAAAACGCTCACCGATATTGCGGTACGTCATCATATCGCACTCTCTTTTGATCCGGCTCTAACTCAAGGGCTCAAAAATGAGGCTGTTTCAGGTAACTTCTCCCCTCTTGAATTAATCGATGTCTTGCTGCAAAACACTAATCTCATCATGACACCAAACCAAGACGGCACATACAGCCTGATGGATCAAAGTGATTACACCATGTCCGGCTTGGCGGTTTCAGCCTCACAAATTAACGACAGCATACTGAGCGAATACAAGGGCGGACAAATTGAATCCGGTGGTCGATTAGGCGTGTTTGGTGAGCAGGATAGCTCTAATGTGCCTTTCAGCTTGGTGTCCTATACCAACAAAGCCATCGAAGATCAGCAGCTAGAAAGTATTGCAGAAGTGCTCGATAACGACGCTTCTGTTCAATCCGGGCATGGATATGGAAACTACTCAGAAAAATTCATGATTCGTGGCTTTGAGCTCGACAGCGACGCTATTTCCTACGGCGGACTCTATGGCATCCTACCTCGCCAAGTCGTTTCTACTAACGCTGTAGAAAGCGTGCAACTATTAAAAGGCTCAAGTGCTTTTTTAAACGGTGTCACTCCTGGTGGATCTGGTATTGGTGGCGCGATTAATCTAGAACCCAAACGAGCTGATGATGACCTTACTGCCTTAACACTAGATACAACAGCAGAAGGCCAATTCGGTATTAGCACGGATGTAGCGCGGCGTTTCGGCAGTAACAATCAATGGGGAGTTCGCGTCAACGCATTACACCGCGATGGTGACAGCGCCATCGACAACGAAACCCGTGAAGAAACATCCATCAGTGTTGGCGTAGATTACCAATCAAAAAAACTTAATGTTTCTACCGATGTTGGTTACCAAAAACAAACTATCGATAGCGGACGCTCAATTGTTCATGTAAACAGCAGTTTAACAGAGGTTCCAACCGTCCCTGACGCTGAAACCAACTATGCACCATCATGGGCAAACTCTGAACTAGAAACACTATATGGCATGGTCTCAGCAAATTATAAATTAAACCAAGACTGGACATTAAACGGCGCACTCGGCGCTAATAAGAACAAAGAGTTCGGTGATTATTCTTCTCCCACCGTTAATAGTCTAAATGGTGACGCCACTGGCAGACGACTGTCCGTACCTTATGAATCTAATACTTTCTCCTCCTCTGTCAGCCTATTAGGAGATCTAACAACAGGCAGGGTGACCCACCAATTGAACCTTGCTTATTCAGGCTTTGTTAATAAGACCTATACCGCTTATACCATGTCTAATCCAACTTATGACACGAACATTTATAATCCGGTTGATATCGCTTATCCAGATACTGTTTTTGCTGATGGCAATATGGGCAACCCAAATATTCGCTCTAAAACCGATACCAAAGGGCTTTCGTTTGCAGATACTTTAGGCTTTATGGATGATCGTATTTTGCTTACAGCTGGTGTGCGATACCAAGAAATTAACGTCAACAACTACAATTACGATGGCTCTGTCGACACGACTTACGATGACTCAGCCACGTCGCCGATTTACGGCATTGTTTACAAACCGACTGACACCGTATCCTTGTACGCTAATCACATAGAAGCCTTACAAAAAGGAGAGAATGTCTCAACCAGCAGTAGCAATAACTATTCAAACGCAGGCGCAAGCTTAAAACCTTATACCTCTGAGCAAAATGAGGTGGGAATTAAATTCGAAGATGGAACATTGGGTGCTGGTGCTGCTCTTTTCGAAATAACCAAACCCGAAGCCTACGGTGAAGCCGGCAAAGCTTATGGTTACTACGGAGAACAACGTAACCGAGGCCTTGAGCTAAGTTTATACGGTGAACCACTAACAGGTCTGCGTATTAATACCTCGGCGACATGGTTAGCCCCTAAACTAAAAGACACTCAAAACGGCACTAATGATGGCAACGACGCGGTTGGTGTTGCTAAGTATCGAATAGTGCTGGGAGGCGAATATGACATTCGCTCGTTACAAGGTCTAACGCTAGGCGGAAAAGTCATTCGCAGCGGTCCACAATACTTGAATGCGAGCAATACACTTGAATTGGATCCTTGGACACGATTCGACGTAAACGCACGTTATGTCTCTAAAATTGCTCAACAAGATATTACTTGGCGTTTAAACATCACCAACTTGATGAATGAAGGTTACTGGGCATCGGCAGCTGGCGGTTACCTAACACAAGGTAACCCACGCGAAATCAAGTTATCTGTCTCCACCGAGTTCTAAATCACGCTAGTAATCTCGTGATGTTAATCGCCGATAAAATTCATTCCATTGGCGATTAACATCACTCTTCACAAGAAAAAGTCGTAAAACTCGCATTATTTTTTGAAATGACTAGACGAAAATTCCTCGCATTGAATGTCCAAAAACTCAGTTTTTTATGAGGTAACATATTCTCACTAGAGAAGTTCACCTCCTTTAAAAGCCGAGCAGAATAATGACCCTATCCTTTACAGATACAGCAACACCAATTGATTTTGACAAGGTAACTCACACGTTAAAAGAAGCCGGAATTCCCTCTTTGGCACGAGCCTCTATCCGTGAGCTTGTTGCGCTGGTTAATCGTATTGAATCCGCAACAGGTGAGCAATTCATCCGCATGGAAATGGGGGTTCCTGGCCTGCCTGCACCCAGTGTCGGCATAGAAGCAGAGATCGCAGCGCTGCATCAAGGCGTAGCTTCTAAATACCCAATGCTAGAAGGTATTCCTCAGCTGAAACAGGAAATCAGCCGTTTCTGTTCTTTGTTTATGAATATCAACGTCAGCCCAACAGGTTGCTTTCCAACAGTCGGTTCAGCTCAAGGAGCCTTGGCGGCTTTTTTAGTCGGCAACCGCACGAAAGAGCAAGGCGCTACATTATTTATTGACCCAGGCTTTCCAAATCAAAAACGTCAGCTCGATATGATAGGTCAATCTTGGGGCAGCTTTGATGTGTACAATCATCGTGGCGTAGCACTGAAACCAGAGCTCGAAAAACATCTGTCCTCAGGAAAATACGCCACTTTACTGTATTCAAATCCAAATAATCCTGCCTGGATTTGTTTCAACGAAGAAGAGTTACAGATCATTGCCGATGTAGCTAGACGCTACGATGTCATTGTCATTGAAGACCTAGCCTATTTTGGTATGGATTACCGCGAAGACTATGCAACACCCGGCCAAGCTCCTTATCAGCCTAGTGTTGCGCATTATACCGATCGATACATTTTATTGATTTCAAGCTCTAAAGTGTTTAGCTATGCAGGTCAACGAGTGGCAAGTTTGGTCATTTCAGATGCGCTTTACCAACAAGAGTTTGCAACCTTAAAAACTAATTTTGGGCACACACAGTTCGGCAAAGCCATCACCTTCGGTGCTATGGGAGGATTATCCGCTGGCGTTACGCATTCGGCACAATATGGTTTAGCCGCCATGTTGAAAGCCGCCAATGATGGGGAATTGCCTTTTTTAAACCTAACTAAGGTTTATGAGAAACGCGCAGCCATCATGAAAAAGCTATTCATCGACCATGGTTTTGAAATAGTGTATGCCGAAGATAACGGCAAGGCCCTGAGCGATGGTTTCTATTTTACTTTCTCTTATCCAGGAATGGATAGTGATAGCTTACTGGAAGCCCTGCTGTACCATGGAATTAGCGCCATATCATTGATAAATACAGGTTCAGAAAGAGTAGAAGGCGCACGCGCTTGTGTTTCTCAGGTAAAAGATGAACAACTGGCGGATCTTGAAACACGATTAAGTGCCTTTCAAGCGCGTTTTAATCCTGCTTAACGCGTTACTCCCATTGCTCGCGATTTTTTCGATTGAAACGGAATTAATCAACTTAAATCCCCTTCAATCGACACTATCGCGTTCTTTTTTACAACAACGCCTTTAATTATCTGCTTAATTCAAGAAAGCAGAGCAAACGCTTCATCTTGGCTTATTACGGTAGCGTATTCGCCATGTAGATTGGCAAGTGACATAGCATGTACTTCATCGGCACTGCGCGACTGACCAAAGAAATCGTCTTTTTCAAAAGCAAAACAAGCACTGCTAACCACGTAGGTCTTAAAGCCTAAATTACCAGCACTTCTCACGGTTGATTCCACAGAATTATTCGTGCTGACGCCAACGACGACCAAGGCTTGCGCATCTTGTTCCCGTAGCCAAACATTCAAATCAGAATAGGTAAAAGCGTCTGGAACCGATTTTTCAATGACTTTTTCATCGGCTAATGGCTGAAAGGCGTCTTGAAACAACACACCCTCTTGCTCTGGCCAAAACAAAGATTCGGGCTCTGTCGACAAATGACGTACATGAACAATCGGTGCATGACTGGCTCGCCAATGCGCTAATAACTCAGCAATTTCTTGCTCAGCATTTGGATTATTACGTTCACCAGCTTGTGGCCAAGACATGCCTTGCTGCATATCAATGATCACCAAAACAATCGATTTAGACATTACCCTTCCCTTTGATTTTAGTATTTGTATTTAGATGTCTTTCTTTTGCTGCTCACTGTTTTTTTCATCTTCTCGACTTTCAAGCGCTAACAATCGCTTTTGCTGATTGCGCAATTTAAAAAAGAAAACCACTAACGCCATGCATAACAGAAAGGTTAGGTTGCCAAGAAAATTCACGCGATATTCTAATGATTTAACGTGGGCCATTTTTGTAGCAAGCGATTGGTAATCACCTAAAGACGCAGTGGACAATTGCAAAATAGCCACGCTTCGCTCTAACTCAAAGACAGTTTGAGTTAGCTTCTGCTGGTCTTCAGAAACATTATTGGCGGCCATAGAAACCGATACAAAGCTTCCAAGAAGCAAACACAACAACAATCGATATAACATAACATTCCCTCTGTATAACACGCACAAAAGCATGAATTATAAATTAGTCACTTGGTATACGTACTCTATCTGCTTCTTCGACTTAATGCTGCCTTCATCCTATAAATAAAAATATCTATTTACGACAAAGCACATTACTCAAAGCAAATAACAAAACAAACAAAAATCCCTGAACTACACTTTTATTTTGCATCGACATAATAAGAACACAACTCAAACATAAGGATGTAACTCCATGCGCACAAATCTAACGACCGCTAACCGACTTTGGCTTTTTGCTATTATTGCTATCCTTGGAGCTGCCTCGATAGGAATAAACGGAGTATTAACTATTTCCTCTAGTGGTAAAACCACCCACAACAACCTTGAGACTATTCAGCTTAAAAGCAATAACTTGCTTGCGATTGAAAATGCAAAAATGAACTTACTTTTGCAAGTAAAAGCCTTTAAAGATGCCTTAATTAGAGGAAACGACCCGCAAAACTATACGAAATATAACGCAGAATTCAAACAACATCGTGAAGCAGTTCATGAAGATCTGGTTGAGGCCAAAGCATTAATGAAGGAACTTAATATAGGATCAGAAAAGATCGATGAACTGGCATTACTTCACAATCAACTGAGTGATAGATATCAATCGGCATTAGATAAATTCGATACAAAAGATAGTAATTCTGGTCAAAAAATAGACTTAATGGTGAAAGGAATTGATCGCCCAGCTTTAGCAGCCATGGATACACTTGTAGAAACATCCGAAAAAGAATACGGCACCTTAATTACAGAGCAAATAGGCTTTCTTGATGAGACAAGCCAAAGCGCGTTAAGCCAATCACTAGTCATTTGCTTTACCATCGTTTTACTGATTATTGTAATGGCACTTTGGATTAATCGTAATGTAATGAGCCAGCTTGGTGGTGATCCGGCCTATGCTGCAGGCATTGTTAAAAGTATTTCAGAAGGTAACCTGACCACTGCAATCACTCTAAAATCAGACGATAAAACTAGCTTGCTCGCTCAAATGCACACCATGCAAATAGCCCTCAGGGGCGTCATAGAACAAATCCGAGATGCTAGTCACTCCCTTGTCAGCTCATCTCAACAATTAGCGGCCTCATCCCATCAGGTTGCGGTTAGCAGCACTCTACAAAGTGATACTTCAGCTACTATTGCCGCGTCAGTAGAAGAGCTCACTTACGGTATCAGCCAAGTATCAGGCAGCGCAGATGAAGCTCATCAGTTATCGAGTAATGCTCGTGATGCTTCATCAAGTGGTGCTAAACAGATGCAAAAAAACATCACCGACATCAAAAACATTGCTCAATCCATTCAAGAAGCCACTCAGTCCATGCATAAACTGGGATCTCAATCGGAAAAAATCTACAGTGTCATTGGAGTCATCCAAGAAATAGCAGATCAAACCAATTTACTAGCATTAAATGCTGCCATAGAAGCAGCAAGAGCTGGAGAAACAGGACGAGGTTTCGCAGTCGTTGCAGATGAGGTGCGAACGCTTGCTGAAAAAACCGGCAAATCCACCGCAGAGATTTCTGACACTATCAACATGATCCAAAGAGATACCAAAATTGCGATTGGCGTTATGGAAAGTAGCGCAAGCCAAATGCAGCCCGTCATAGACGGTGTCGATGCAACTGGCATTGCCATGCGTGAAATAGAAAATGGCACGAGACAAGTTCTAGACTCGCTAGACCAAATAACAATGATACTAGCAGAACAGAGCAAAGCGAGTAACGAAGTGGCACAAAGTGTCGAGGAAAGTGCTCAGCTTAATAAATCAAATAGTGAAGCGGTCAATGAGGTTTCTACTGCCGCCCATCACCTTAAGGATATTGCGCAAAGCCTAATAATCAGCGTACAGAGATTCTCGATTTAACATGCAATCAGCCAAACATTCTAACCAAGCTCTTTTAGTTGAATGTTTGGCTTCATCTATCTCTAAGTTCCTTAACCTAAGGACTTTAATCTAAGTCTTCTAGTTATTTTTTTGGCTATTTCTATCGCAACCTATATCACACTTTAAAAATCGAAATGCTACGGTTTAACGATTCAGCCTGATCTGCAATAGCCTGGCTCGCCTTAGAGTTCAACGCCACAGATTCTGACGTGTCTTCGGTGATTTCACGTATTGTGTCGACGTTCTTACTAATTTCGTTTGCAGCGATAGTCTGCTGTTCAATCGCGGTTGATACAGAACCCGCCATATCTGAAATTTCTTCTACATCAAGAATAATCTGCTCAAGTACGGTTCCGGTCGTCGCCGCTTCATCGCGACTTAACGCACCATCCTGACGGCAATTTTCCATCAGAGCTACAATACCTTTGGTGCGTTCTTGCAAGGTAACAATAATGTCAGAAATCTCTTCCGTCGCGGAATGAGTTCGACTTGCCAAGGCACGTACTTCATCGGCAACAACAGCAAAGCCTCGGCCTTGCTCACCTGCTCTTGCGGCTTCAATAGCGGCATTAAGCGCTAGCAAGTTAGTCTGTTCGGCAATACCTTGGATAACGTTCAAAACAGTTCCAATGCTTTCGCTTTCTTTTGCTAATGCACTGACGGTTTCGACAGAGCCTTCAAGTCTGTCTGAAAGCTGACGAATACGATCAATCGCAGAGTTCACTTTAGACTGCCCTTGTCGTGCATTTTCTTGCGTTGAATGAGCCTTCGCCGCAGCCATTTCCATGCTACGGGAAATATCTTCCACTGTGCCCACCATTTCGGTGACCGATACAGCAACCATATCTGTCTCTGCTCGCTGTTTCTGTGCATCGTCTGAGGTTCTTGCTGCGTTCTGTGACAACTGCATTGTGGTGGTATTCATCTCTTGTACAGTAAGATTTGCATTCGCAATGACACGACTAAAATCCGTCAACATGTCGTTAATACTGGAAGCAACAAAACCAATCTCATCTTTCGCCGGCAAATCGACGCGTAAACCTATATTGTGAGTCGTTTGAATGTCTCGCATCGTCGTTTGGATAGTATTCAATGCCGAATTGATCGTACGATTAATAATCCACGCCACAAATACTCCAACAACAATGATGACGCCACAAAGAATAGTTGTCATCATCATGGCGAAAGATGTTTTAGCTTGAATAACCGACGTTAGCTGAGCTTCTAATGAATCGAGCGCGGTTTCAGTTTTATGGATAGACTCACGCATGGCCAGTAGTTTTCCTTCCTTACTGCTCAAACCTAAGGCTTTTTTTCCATCCGCATATTGGTTAAAACCTTTTCGATATTGATCAGAAAGAGACACTAATAGCTGAACCTTATCCGCTGGCAATGAAGCACTGCGTAAGTTGCTTTCTAACTGGTCTAAGGTTTTATTAAAAGAGGCAATATATTTAGGATTACTGCGCAGCATAAAGTCTTTTTCATGTCGACGAAGCTGCAACATAGTCACAAGTAACGCATCTTGGTTCAGAGCAGATAATTCACTCTCAATATTATGAACCGCTCCACGAAGCTCCCCCTGTAATCCTGTCTCTGGTGTTAGGCCCAATACTTTAGATGCCGTTACAACAGAGGTAAAATCTGTCTGATATTCTTTAAAATCGTCGGTGAGCTCCAGCAAAGTATCAGTATCGATGGCAAAGTCACTCATCACGTTTTCAAGTAATGTTTGATCAGCAAAAAGAGAAGTCATTGTCTCGTTGAATTTTGTTTCATAAGAAAGGTCGAGACGAGCAAGAAAATCTTTCTCATTACGGCGCAAGGTAAGCATATTAACTTGTTGGTGTACTACAAGATTCTTGGCATAGTTCAGCTTTTCTAGATTGCTCTGCGTACTATAAAAAAGCCCTAACATGGCAACGAGCGCCACAACCAATAATACGGTATTTAAAATTAATTTATGTTTAATGAGCACAATTGGCTCCTGTCATTCAAAAAAAAACGATCCCTTACTTACACTAAAATAATTCCATCTATCTATATGATAATTCATAAAAAACAGAAGATCCTCGATTCGCACAATTCCATAATAAACGTCACAGGAAATAACAAAGCTAACTAAGGTTTGTTACAGAAAAACATCGCGCATCAAAACCGAGCAAAGGATGCTTTTAGAAAATCCAGCAATAAGCGTAACTTTTTAGACTCCGCTGTTCCTGGCGGAAAGACGGCGTAAACATCAATTCCTGTGCATTTATAATCCGGCAAAATTCTTTCTAGACTGCCATTGGCGATACGCGGTAGCGCGTCGTACATAGGAATTCGTCCTATGCCATTACCGCCCTCTAAAAAGACCGTCCTCGCTGCTGCGTTGTTGGTACTAACGCCACCATGAACAGACAAACTAAACGACTTATCGCCTTGGCTAAGATGTACCGTATTTGCTGCGGGCGTATACACCACCCAATCATGGTCATAAAGTTCTTCGGGCTTAGTCGGCCTGCCGCGACGACGAAAATATTCTGGCGAACCGCACAAGCACGTCTCAAAGGTCTTTAACTTACTGGCTTGCAACCCAGAGTCTAATAAGGGAGCACCACGAATCGCGAGATCAACACCGTCTTTGATGATATTGACCACTTCATCACTTAGGGAAACATTCAGTTCGATTAAAGGATAGAGTCGTCGAAATTCATTCAGCGCCGGCACAATCACCTGCAAGCCCAAATTCACCGGACAAGAGATCTTCAATTTCCCTTCTGGCTCTTGCTTGGCTTTTTCTATTTGTAGGTTCGCTTCATGAGCTTGAAAAGCAATGGCTCGGCAACGCTGATAATAAGCTTCGCCCGTTTCGGTCAATGACAAAGATCGAGTAGTACGATTCAGTAGTTTTACCCCAAGCTGCTCTTCTAATTTTTTCAGGTGATAACTCACCACGCCTCGGGAAATCCCCATGAATTTAGCTGCCGCGGTCAAACTGCCTTGCTCCACCACTTGGGCAAACACCACCATACTTTTTAACTGCTCAAAGGAGACTTCCATAGTGACGACTCTTTTCTAAAGATAAATAAGAATAGATTTTTATTGTATCAATTATTTGACTAATGAAGTCAAAATTCACCCCATTATGCTCATTAGATTAATTAGATAGACTAGTCACAAGTTAATAAAACAACTCATTCAAACATTTAGGATTCACTTATGAACAGTCTTATGAGCAGCAAAAAAATTCTAGTCGTTCTAACATCACATTCAGATTTGGGCGATACAGGTCACAAAACAGGTTTTTGGGTAGAAGAATTCGCCGCACCTTATTATGCTTTCCTTGATGCTGGCGCAAAAGTAACTGTCGTTACACCAAAAGGTGGCCAAGCACCAATCGATCCAAATAGCACTGCGCCAGATGCGCAAACCGAAGCAACTGAACGCTTCTACAAAGATCAAGCAGCACAAGATGTTATTGCTAACACGCAAAAGCTTAGCGATGTGAAACAAGATGACTTCGATGCCATCTTCTACCCAGGCGGCCACGGCCCACTTTGGGATTTGACTGAAAACGAAGAATCTATTGCCTTGATCGAAAGCTTCATCGCAGCGAATAAGCCAATCTCTTCTGTTTGCCACGCACCAAGCGCGTTCTTGAACATCAAAGACGCAGACGGAGAGTACTTCATCAAGGGTAAAACCGTGACAGGCTTCACTAACAGCGAAGAAGCGGCTGTGCAATTGACAGAAGTTGTGCCTTTCTTGCTAGAAGATGAAATGAAAAAACGCGGTGCAGATTACAAAAACACGGCGGACTGGACACCATTTGCAGTTCAAGACGGTTTGATGATCACAGGTCAAAACCCTGCCAGCTCGGAATTAGTAGCTGAAAAACTATTGGCTCAATTGGCTAAATAAGCGCCAATCACCATAAGCACAAAAAACCCGCCTCAAGGAAACTTGAGGCGGGTTTTCTATTTTGCATGACTAAAAAGTGACTAAATATTATTAACAAGATGCTATAAGGCGTAATCGAAAACGATAATGTCTTCTAAAATCGGCCCTAGTTGTGCTTTTAATACTTCGTGTTCTGGGTGAGGAATGTAGGCATCACGCGCGGCTTCGTCCACAAAGGTCATAAACACACAATGGGTATACTCTTTATTGCGCCCTTCTGGACTATTGTTTAGTCCCCACTCAACCGACTCAATGCCATCAATTTTACTTTTAATCGTCTCAAAATTGGTCAAAGACGTGGCAATATCCGCTTCGCTGGCTTGCGCTTTATATTGAATAAACAACACATGACGAATCATAAAGACTCCTGTTTAGATAAATGATTTAGCAAAATCATACTCCGCTCCTCCCTCTAAAAATATGCAGACGGTAAACATTCCTTAAAAGGTCAATTTTGTTCAATACGCAAGGTTCCTAAAAAACGATAGTGAGTGCCTGTTGATTATTTTTTTAGGAACACCTGATGACTCTCTCGTTAATCATTTCTATGTCTTTGTTTGCCTTGGCGGCGTCTTTGTCTCCCGGGCCGGTGAACCTTGTCTCGCTAAGTGGCAGCGCTCGTTATGGAATCAAAACTGGGCTTATTTTTGTGACTGGAGCGACGCTCGGCTTTATTGTGCTGTTTTTACTGATTGGCTTTGGACTGCATTACTTAATTGACCAATTAAGCTGGATCACTCAAGTGCTGCAATGGTTAGGCATCGCTTTTCTACTGTACTTGAGCTATCAGTTATTCACCGACAATGGCGAGCTAAATTCGGATAAGCACAATAACGCGCCAACCTTTATGACGGGTGCCATTATGCAATGGCTCAATCCAAAAGCTTGGCTGGCATCGTTGTCTGGTATTGCGGCCTATATTCCCAATGCGGAAGCGATAGAAGTGATGATTTTTGCGAGCTTATATTTACCAATTTGTTGGCTGTCTTTAGGTATTTGGGTGTGGATAGGAAAAATACTCGGGCAATATTTTCAAAGCCCTGCCAAGATGCGCTTGATGAATAAAACCTTGGCGATATTACTGGCAGCAAGTTGTATGCTAATCCTTGTCTGATAGACAAAACTAACCACCTGAATGGATCTATTATGGATTGGCCCCCTTCATTATGAGCGATTTCACATATCGATACGCTGAAAAAATAGACAAAAAAACAATGCTTAGAAAAAGAGATATAAATATTCCAGAAATTGGGTAAAACGTTCTACCCGTGTCTTGAACAATTTTCTGGGTGATTACGTTTAATTCATGCGTATATTCATTTTTCTCGAACATGCCATTTGAATTAAGGTCATAGGTAGATGCAAGAACATCCAACATTCCGTCGTATAAAAACGTGAGAAAAACCGAGACAATATATATACATGCTGCGACGGCAAATACTCTGAGAAAAAAGTGATCCCACGCTCGCATGCGATAACTAACAACCAAAGCCAACAATATCGTTCCATAGCCTATGATCCTAGGTCCAAACTCAACCAGAAACATCATTTGTAGTTATCATCCTTATAACTAGGGTCTTAGAATTTAAGAAGAAACCGAGCGCCGATACTGGTCTGGTGTTGCTGCTACTCGCTGCTTAAACACGCGCTGGAAATGTGCTTGATCACTAAAGCCAATAGTCTGAGCAACGTCTGCAATGGCTTGACCATGTTTCAACGCTTGCTGACCAAGTTGAACACGACGATTCAAACGATATGCGTGTGGCGTCATATTAAAGTGGCGCTTAAACGCACGTACTAAATAGCCAGTACTGAAACCAAATTCAGTACTGATTTGCTCAATCGAGGTATCGTGCAAACAGTATTGGTGCAAATAATCCGCCACTTGATACAAGTTATTCGTAGGCAACGCAGTGGAGGATTCGGTGTTATTAGCGTCTAATTGAGTGAACAAATCCACCAGCATCGCTTCTAGCCTTTGGCCTTTTTCTAAAGACGAAAGAACACCCGACATTAAACACTCACATACTTCTACAAATGCCTGATAAGCCTGAACTGACATTAAAGTATCACCCAAGGTATCTTGCCAGATCTTAGTTTCTCTAGTGCCATGGGCGAACAATAAGGACGCTAACCAATCCTTGTCTAAATGCATCATGTAATAAGCCCATGGAGAATCTTGACGAGGATTACAAGCATGAACGACATTAGGGTTCATCATCACCAAAGCACCATGTTCAACAGCGTGTAAACGGTCCGCACAGAGGAATTCACTCTGACCTTTTAGAATGGCACCAATCGACCATTCTTGATGGGAATGCGGTGCGTAGCTCACGTTTCTACCATCCAATACTTGGCGAAGCTCCACATAAGGCAAAGCCTGATCTCGCCAAAAAAGAGGATGGGTAGAAGGTGTCATCTTGTCGTCCTATTCAATCAGGTAGTTTATGGTAAACAACTTAGGCGAAACTTGTC
Organism: Marinomonas sp. ef1; assembly: GCF_002806845.1. Taxonomy (NCBI): domain Bacteria; kingdom Pseudomonadati; phylum Pseudomonadota; class Gammaproteobacteria; order Oceanospirillales; family Oceanospirillaceae; genus Marinomonas; species Marinomonas sp. ef1. Next base: position 87,942 of record NZ_NHTT01000006.1, read on the forward strand.
ATCTAAAGTGACAGGCAAAACTAAAGTACTAAATTCTAAGGTCAACGACTGCTTACACATAGCGCTTCGTTGTGCTTCATCATCCACATAAATTCGACGATATTCCGCATTCAATACAGGCTTACCAGCTTTAATAAAACTTGAATAAGAACGGCATTCGGAAAATTCAAAGCATTGCTCTGTGATTGCAAAATCAAAATCACTACTCAACGCCCGAGCCTGATCAGGATCATTTTTCAGACCAATTGCCAAACCTCTAGCGTGGGCTTGCGCGGCTAAAAAGCGATTGTAATCTAATTGGTCATTGGCTCGGAATGAAAAACCGGTATTAGTTCGGTAACTGTCGACGTTATCTGGCTCTACACCATCACATCCTTTTGAGACGGCTAGATCAAGACGACGAATCATGACATCACGCACTTGGCTAGAACGAATCTCTAACCAGCGCTCATTGTCCCAACCACTCAAGGTTTTACCCAAATCTTTGGCAGCAAAATCGGCTGCGTCAGGCCGCCAATCTTCGTATGAACCCGCTGAAAAATAACAAATGACTTTTTTACCGGATGCTTGTAGACGTTGGATCAGCTCAACAGAAGAATCAAATAAATCGATGTCGTATAAATCCACGTCGTAATCTTCATTAACAACGCCATCAAGCTGCCACTGCCAAGTCACAGAAACCGGTGGGCGATACCAATCATCCGCCGCATAAAGAGGGGAAAAAAGAGATGACAGCAGCATATACAACACACTGGCAGGAAAAAGTAGAACGCGCATAGTGGACTCCATATGCTCAAAAGGCTAAAAAGCCCGCGACAGGTCTTGCCGCAAGCCCCCACTCTACTCTGTTATGACGTGAAAGGCTCTCAATCTAATGGCTTAGATTCTAGTGGAACAGCTGAGACAGGCATTCTGTGGAAATACTGCCATGACAGATGGCTGTGACACCGCCGCTCATGCTGACACGAAAATCATCGTTAATTTCAATATCGATCTGGCCGCCCGGCATCATCACCTTGATAGACGAGTCACATAAACCTAACTTATACGCCACTGCGGCAGCGGCGCAACTGCTACTGCCAGATGCCAAGGTATAACCTGCTCCTCGCTCCCAGATTTCGATTACAATATGATTACGATCAATGACTTGCATAAATTGCACATTGGTTCGATTAGGAAAGTTGGGATGTGTTTCAATCAAGGGGCCAAATTCTTTTGCCATGATTTCGGTTGGCGACTCGACCAAAATCACGCAATGAGGATTGCCAATAGTGACCGCGCTGTAAATATGATTCAGGCTCATTACATTAAGATTTTCTAACAAGACTTCGCGAGGTTCACCCCAAACTGGAATGTCTTGGCTAAGAAAAGACACCTTACCCATTTCCACATCCACTCGCAGTCCATTGTCAGACACTTGTGCTTTGACCACACCACCTTTGGTTTCAATGGTAAAAGGTTTATCTTTCACCAAACCTTGATCCCATAGAGAACGACAAAATATCCGCAAGCCGTTACCGCTTTTCTCCGCTTCGCTGGCATCGGGATTAAATATACGTAAACCAAAGTCTGCGACATTAGAAGAAAATGGACCAATCAACACACCATCTGACGCCACGCCATAATGTTTGTGGCAAATGTTTTTAATGATCAAGGCGGCAGGCTCATCAGGAAACTCATCTGGCGATACGACTAAATACACATTACCTAGCGCATGATACTTACGAAAATCCATTGCCTTATTCCTCTGGTTATTCAATTAACTGATTGGCTAAAGCGTATTTTATCAAGCCTGCAGATGTATGAATATCCAACTTGTTTTTAATATTCTGTCGATGTGTTTCGACAGTTCTCACACTGATATTCAAGGATTGACCAATTTCTTTATTAGATAATCCTGCCGCTAGCGCTTTCAACACAGCCACTTCTCGTTTAGTTAAGTCATCAGACTGTTTAGGAGAAGCCGCCAATGAAAACAGCGAATCAGACGCTCCTGAGCTAAAATACGTGCCACCTTGGCACACGGTATTAATGGCTTGGACTAACTCTTCTGATGACACATCTTTTAAAACATAGCCATTCGCACCTGACTGAATTAATGACAAGATATACTCTTTGTCATTATGCATACTAAGCATCAAAATTTTGACATTGGGCTGCTCTGCTTTAAACCGTTTAGTGGCTTCTAGTCCATTTAATATCGGCATAGAAACATCCATCAGAACCAGATCTGGCTGGGCTTCTTTGGCTTTTTCTAACGCATCCAAGCCATTAGATGCCGTTGCAATAATGTCGATATTGCCCTCTAGTTCCAAACGAGCTTGCAGTCCATCCAAAACTAACATGTGGTCATCAACTAAGAGAACTCGAATATTTTTTATCATTATTAATCTTCTCTATGTACTAAAAGCGTTGCTCAAGAGGCAACAAAGCATGCACTTTTGTGCCCTTGCCACGTTGTGATTCCAACATAAAATCACCACCAATTAATTCGATTCGTTCGCGCATATTGATCAAACCAATCCCTGAAAACAGATCTGATTTTTTCGAGATGCCTTTGCCGTCATCAAAACACTCAAACATCACATGTCGATGAGATTGCAAAACTTGCAGTGAGATATTTTTGGCTTGAGCGTGCTTTTCAATATTGGTTAACGACTCTTGAGTTAGACGATAAACTGTAATCTCTATTTCATCAGGTAACTTAGTAGACACATCAAAACGATACGTGACCTGAATTTCAGTGCGTTCCATAAATTGGTCAATCAAGGCTTTAAGCGCCGTATCCAAACCTAAATCATCCAATAAGGTTGGTCGTAAATTATGGGAAATCTGCCGCACCTCACTGATGGTCTGATTAATCAGATCACCCGCTTTCGCCAATTCTTGATGAATCACTTCTTTTTCATGACCACGCTTTAATTTATTTTCCGCTAACTCAATACGAAACTTACAACTTACCAATAATTGATTAATGCCATCGTGAAGTTCACGAGAAAAGCCTCGTCTTTCATTAACTTGCAGACGCATAAAACGTTGAGCCAGTTCTTTTAGTCTTGAGTCCGCCAATTTGTGCTCATGAAGATTAATCGCCAAACCTAACAAAATAACCAAAACTACGGTTACTACAACCACGGCAATCACGGTAAAAAAACTACGCTGAATATTGTCATTCATGGTGGCTTTGGTTTTGGCTAGCTCTGCGTAAATATCATCAAGATACAGTCCGGTGCCCATTATCCAATGCCACCGATCAATGGCGACTACATAGCCCAACTTATCTTCTTGCTTCATTAGTGGCGGCTTTTCCCAAATGTATCTGTGATAACCGCCACCAGCCTGAGCCGCACGAATTAAGCCTTGGATTAAATAGTTTCCAGTGCGATCCTGAAAGTTCCATAAATTTTTACCGACAAAATCCGGCTGAGTTGGATGGACTAAATTTATCCCAGACATTTCATAGGCGAAGAAATAACCGTCATCTTCGTAACTTAATCCTTCCAGAATTTTTTTCACTCGACTTTGTGCTTCAGCATCACCTAACTGGTCATCCTCCAATATTGGACGAATAGCTGACATAGCAATATTAACGTGATTCTTCAACGCTAACTTTTTAGCATTTACTAAATTGAATTCATAAATAGACAGTTCTTGCGAAGCCAACTCGCGAGCAGATTGAAAGCCCAGATAGGTAATGATGGCTGTCGCGACAATTAAAGGCGCAACGGCAAGGAGAATGATTTTACTTTTTAATCCCACGGATAAAGACCTTTTTTATTATTTTATACTGTCAAGATCATACATTTAACTCATTCTTAGTATTCCTAAAATAGCAAAAAAGCGGGCAATACCCGCTTTTAAACTAGAGTCTAAACCATCTTAGAATCAGTCCATTCCATATAACTCAGGAAAAACCATAATACTGACCAAAACGAGGATCTGGATCAATATAAACGGCATGACGCCTTTATAAATATCCATTGTTCTAATCGAACTGGGCGCCACCCCTTTTAAATAGAATAGACTAAAACCAAACGGCGGGGTTAAAAAGGATGTCTGTAGATTCATCGCAATCAAAATCGCGAACCACACCATATTGATACCCAATGCTTCGGCAACAGGAGCCAAGATAGGCACAATGATAAATGCGATTTCAACAAAGTCGATAAAGAAGCCCAAGATCAAAATTGCAATCATGGCTAAGATAATAAAGCCCCATTTTTCACCAGGAAGATTCAATAAGACTTCTTCGACAATCGCATCGCCACCCGTGTAACTAAACGCCATAGAGAAGGCGGTTGCGCCCATCAGAATAGCAAATACCATTGCCGTAACTTTTACTGTTTCCAATCCACTGTCGTAGAGCATTTTCCAGCTAAATTGACGATAAATAAGAGCCAATACTATCGCGCCCATGCCACCTAACGCAGAAGACTCGGTTGGTGTCGCAATCCCTGTAAAGATCGAGCCCAACACAATCAACACCAAAGCCAAAGGCGGGATAATCGCTTTTAGTGCGCTACGGATTTGTTGTGCGCGTGTTTCATTATCTAAATCCTGCGGCATAGCTGGCGCTAGCTCAGGTTTTAAAAAAGTAAGGATCAAGATATAAACAATATAACAAACAATTAAAATCATGCCGGGAAACAAAGCAGCATGAAAAAGATCGCCAACAGGAATGCCCAAAACATCCCCCAAGATGATCAAAATAATCGACGGTGGAATGATTTGCCCCAAGGTACCAGAAGCACAAATCGTTCCGCAGGCTAAAGATTTGTTGTAATTATATTTCAGCATCACAGGCAAAGATATTAGCCCCATTGCCACGACACTCGCACCAACCACACCGGTCGATGCAGCCAATAACGCGCCCACTAGAATAGTAGAAATTGCCAAGCCACCGCGAACGCCACCAAACAGTTTGCCCATGGCTTCTAATAACTGCTCTGCTAGCCTCGTCTTTTGCAACACGATGCCCATAAACACAAACAAAGGCACCGCCATCATCACAGTATTTTCCATGTAGCTTTGAATGCGGAACGGCATGAAAGCGAACATATCAAAACCTTCGGCAAAAACACCGAAGATCAAGGCCACACCACCAAAGGTAAAGGCCACAGGGAACCCCAGTAAAAGCAACACTAGGGCAACAAAGAACATGATTATTCCAATCATAAATAACCTATAAGCTTAAAATGGAGACAAGAATTAATGTTGAATAGGCGGATGTGAAAAACCTTCTTCACTTACGCCGCGCAGCACATTGATGCAGCGAATAATCATTCCTAATCCACTGATTGCCATAGAGAAAAAAGCAACAGGAATAACCGCTTTAATGATCCAACGATATGGCAAACCACCAGGATCACCACTGGTTTCACCAAGGGAAAAAGCCTCGTAAGAAAAGCCTACACCGTAATAACCAACCAATAAGGTGAAAGGCATTAGAAATACGACACAACCAAACAAATCTATCCAAGCTTTACCGCGAATCGATAAATTTTCATAAATCAAATCCACACGTACATGACCACCATGCTGAATACCGTAAGGTATGCCTAATAAGAAAATCGCAGCATATAAATGCCACTCCAGTTCTTGCATACCGATCGACACATCGTTAAAGGCATAACGCATCAAAACGTCGTAAAAAACGTTAAATAACAGGCCAATAAATAAGATGGTAGAAATAATACCCAGTAGATTCGAAAAACGAGTGATACCCCGTTCTAGGCCGATTAACCACATAACAAACTCCTAGAAAAGACAAAGGGCGAGGTCATACTAAGTACTCACTCACCCTGTCAGAGGTTTTATTGATCTAGACGGTCAACGCTTTCAAGATAAGCGCGATCGGAGATATTCGACCAAACACGTGCTGTTTTAATGTACGCGGCCTGAGAATCGATAATTTCTTTCGCCAATGGATCTTTCGCGGCTTCTTCCGTCAAAAGTTCGTCGTTGGCTTTTTTCATCGCATTCAAAACAGGTTGAGGAAAGGTTTTAACTTGAATATCTGGGTATTCAGATTTCATCGTTGCCCAGTTCACACCACTTTCATGGTAGCTCTGAATATACATATCATAAGCTGACACCTTCATCGCTACGCGCAATATTTCACGAAGATCGTCTGGCAGTTTTTTCCACGTCCGTTCGTTCACAAGGAACTGAAGTTCCGTTGCAGGCTCATGCCAACCTGTGTAGTAGTAAGGCGCAATTTTGTGGAAGCCCATACGCAAATCAAGTGACGGCCCAACCCATTCAAGCGCATCAATCGTGTTACGCTCAAGCGCTGTGTATAACTCGCCCGGTGGGATATTCGTTGGTTTTGCGCCTAGTTTTGCTAACACTTCACCGGCAAAACCTGGAATACGCATTTTCAGACCTTGTAGGTCCTCAACGGAATTGATCTCTTTTCTGAACCAACCGCCCATCTGTACGCCAGTATTACCACCTGGGAAAGAAAGCAAACCGAATGGTTGATACACTTTTTCCATCAACTTCATACCATCACCATAATAGAACCAGCCGTATTGCTCTGGCGCAGTCATACCAAAAGGCATAGTGGTGAAATAAACAGTATTAGGAACTTTACCTTTCCAGTAATAAGACGCGGAGTGGCCTAGGTCGTATTGGCCAGAACGCACCATATCAAACACACCCAAAGGTGCTTTATGTTTGTTAGCAGAATCGATGGTGATTTTAAGACGGCCACCAGACATTTCTTCTGCAATACGAACCATGTTTCTTGGTGCATCACCAAAGATAGGAAAGTTAGTTGCCCAAGTCTCGGCCATTTTCAATTTGTAGACTTTTTCTGCTGCGAGAGCAGGTAAAGAGAAAGCGCTTAATGCCACTGCGGTTGCAGCAACAAGAGTTGTGAGTTTTAAGGATTTCATTGTTTTTATCATCCTGTAGTCTTATTTTTTATAATTTAAGATCGAGCAGGATTAATAATCGCGCGTATAGAAAGTGCAAACAATTCGTACGAATACCGACTTTATAAAGCGGAAACTACGTACTAGACTCAGTATTAATACGTAGAATTTAACTAAAAACCTTCACCATAAAATTAATTTTCTGCCATTAACTCAACTATATAAGGCTCTATGGCATCAGCAAAAATTTGATATTGGCTAGCGTTGGGGTGTAAAAAATCACTCATGATATTACTGGTTAGGCGACCTTTTTCATCCAGAAAAACGTGATTAATGTCTTGGAAAAATATCTTTTTATCATCTGCATAGCTGCAAATAATCTGATTCACTTCGTTGTTCAACATACGCAGTTTCTGCGTTGGTTTCGCACTACGAGGGAAAATAGCCAAGAGCAGAATTTTTGTCTGCGGTAACTTTTCTGCCAATACAGACAAAATCTGCTTAATACCCAACGCTGTATCTTCAGCTTTGTCCATGCGATGACCTGCGTTATTCGTACCAACTAATAAAACCAATAACTTAGGCTGAATATTATCGACTTCTCCATGGGCAAGTCGCCATAAAACGTTCTCTGTTTTATCACCATTGAATCCTAAATTCAGTGCATGCCTTAGTTGATAAAAAGCCTGCCAAACATCCGCGCCTTCTTTCTCCCAAGCTTGTGTAATGGAATCCCCAAGGAACACCAAATCCACTCGCTCCATGGCACTCTTTTCAGCTAATTTTTCCTCATGACGAGGCAACCACCAAATGGCTTCTTGTGGCATTGCCTTGATAGATAAAGGTTCTTTAGGTAACTTTTTTGCTGCTTTCATCACAAATAACACCCCAGAAAATGCGTTCCCGGAATTGGGTTGTAACTCACCGGATCACAAGGTTCAAAACCCAAACGAACATACAAGCGTCTTGCGGTTTCAAAATCTGCCAATACATCAAGACACATACGTTGATAGCCATTTTCCTTGGCACAAGACATAAGAGCAGTGACTAATTTCTCGCCCAAACGATGACCGCGTTCAGTTGGACGAATATAGACTCGCTTCATTTCGCAAACTTTCGCATCAACTCGACGAAAAGCCCCGCAGCCGACGACCTCGTTATCTTTCCAGATAAGTAAAACCACACCATTAGGAAGCGAGTATTTACCATCTAAAGCAACAAACTCTTGTTCATTCTGCTGATAGTCCAAGCTTACTGGCGCCGACGCTATATACTCACGAAAAATAGCTAACACACTGTCATTGTCTTGCGGAAAATCGGCAGGGCGAATGGAAAACATGTAGTGTCCTTACGTTGAAAACTTGATAAGCAAAATAATACCGACAAAACAACCTGAAAAACAAAACTTAATAGAGTCCTTTTAAGCTTTAAGGCAAAACCATACTCCTTTATCATCGCTGCATTCTAAACTGACACGATTAAAGAGATATAACACCTTGGGCATTGTTCTTTTTTACATCAAGAAAATCATCGGCTATATGCTGATGCCAATTCCTCTAACCTTAGTAGCTATGTGCCTTGCGTTTTTACTGATGAAGAAATGGCCGAAAATCGCCCGATTTTTCTTGTTATGCGGCATATTAATGTTGGGATTAACCAGCTGGAACCCTGTCGCAAATACATTGATTGCGACGGTAGAACACGACTTCCCAGTATTTGATACTAAGCAACCTGTTGATGCCGTTATCGTCCTCGGTAGTGGCCATAAAGATCTTAGCAATACACCGACGATCATGGCGCTAGGCAACAGCGCACTATTTCGACTCGAAGAAGGTTTGCGTATTCTAAAAGCCAACCCAAACGCGCAATTATTTGTTTCTGGTTATTCAGGTGAAATGACAGAGCCTCACGCAGAAGTCATGCGCCGAGCTGCCATTGAATTAGGAATACAACCAGACAGGATCAAAGCCTTTCCTCTCGCCAAAGACACAGAAGAGGAAGCCAATATGATGAAACCTTACCTAGAAGAAAAACGAGCAGCGCTGGTAACAGAAGCGTCACACCTAAAACGTGCGTCTATCTTCTTCGAAAAAGCAGGCGTAAATATCATCCCAGCACCAGCGATGTATTTAGGATCAGAAAAAAGTGACTGGCAAATAGACGCCACTGCCAACTACAAAAGCCAAAGAGCGTTTTACGAATGGCTTGGACGTACTTGGCAATGGATTAAAGGCTAAAACTTATTTTGCCACTTTTGGAAAGCAGCTAAATGATTCTCTGAAGCATCATGTAAGCGAATAAACACGTCTCTCACATCACTTGGTAAATCTTGTTTTAAAAAGCGTTCATACATCTCGATATTCGCGATTTCAGCTGCAACACCAACAGCAAATGTCTCGGCATAGCTCGCAGGCATCACCGCGCTTTCCACGCCACGATCCACTGGCAAGGCGAAATCATAACGCTCAAACAAAGGCTCTAACCAAGAAATGTGTCTTTCTTCGGTCTTAATGATATTAGTAAAAGGTTTCTGTCCACCAAAAGTACGAATCACCTCTTGATATTCTCCTCGCGCTAAATATTCATCTTCCAAGGCATAGCTCAGCATGGACTCCAACGTCAGCACTTTATCTACTTCATTCTGTGCGCCAGCAGCACCATAGCCTTCAGCCGCAGCAATAGACGGAAAACAAACAATCACCCAAGAGACAAGTACACCACTCAACCATAATTTAACGCTCTTCATTTCGCTCTCCTATCAAGCAATAAGACCAGTGCAAAAAAAACATTAGAAAATACTAATATATAAATTAAAGCACAGATAATCAGTTACTCCAGCAATAGAAGAGAATTTATTGATATAGGTCGTTAAATGGATGGAAAAATGACTCAGTAGAGTTGGTTGTTATACGTCATGTCTCCTACTAGCATTTATACGACAAAGGACCTTATAAGGCTAAAGAATGAACTCTATAATTACATACGAAGTTGATGAAAAAGATAACCAAATATCTCATGATGCTTGGTTAACACAGCAAGTAAACGCCGCTTTCGAGAATATGGAAAACGGCCTTGCGGTTTTTGTGTCAAACGAAGAAGCCAATGCTCAGATGACTGAGTTTAAAAGGAAAATTCGAGCTAAAAATAAGCTGTACTGACTCAATCTGAACTGCTGATCGTCGCTTTTAACAAAGTGAAAGACGACATTGCTGTATTTGTCTCGAACTAAACCCTCTAATGCGAAACAATGGTCGAGTTTGGCAACGATTCCCCAACTCTCTCTTTGGCAATTTCAATTACCGCATGGGCAAGCTGTACCAAGGTCGCAAAGTTAGGCTTAGTTTCAGGTTTAAGAGATCGATAAGCACTGGTTCGGCTTTTAATCCCCGCTCTTGCAATCACGACACTGTGTCCGAATAACTCAACATAGGAACGAATAGCGGCTTGCAAAATGTCTGGGCGACCTTCTTTCATAGAGTCCCATGAAGCCTGTTTAATCACTTCTTCCATTTGTTCAACATCAAACCGTACGTTTGATGTCTGATAAACACCTTTTGTGATGCCTCGTAATATGCTCGCAGTAAGTTCATTGCCATTCCAATTCAATGCTCCGTCAGAGGTTAAAGCGAAGCGTTTAAAATCTTTCACGTTAGCAAATGGCTGTCTTGAAAAGTAATCAGACAAGTCTGCTTCGCCTTCAAAACCATCGCTAAAGATTAAAGCCAAGGTGTGATCTTTAACCCAATCTACATCAATAATTTTTAACATAAATCCTCCAACTTCCCCGGGTTCTCACCCTTCACTGCTTTACGCCACATCTGCATGAGTTGATATCTAAAACTATAGGTTAGTCTCTCAAAAGAGACAAATATTTTATAAACACAAAAAAAGCAGCGACCATTGCTGGACACTGCTTTTTAATATTTAAAAGGTACTAAATTTCTAATTAATCAAACCTGAAACAAGAAGTTTTTGATCAGGTCTTTACCGCCTTCGGTAGCAAAGGATTCTGGGTGAAACTGAATCCCTTGAATTGGGTATTCTTTATGGCGAACGCCCATGAGTTCGAACTTGCCACCTTGGTGGATCTTCGCGATATCATTGAAGTCAGCTTCTTTTAAATCACCAACTGAGGCTGTGACTTCCAACACGTCAGGAAAGCTTTCTGCTTCGGCGATTAGCGAGTGGTAACGCATGACTTCTAGTTGATCAGGAATGTCGTGGAAGATGCCTTCGCCGTTGTGGGTAATCGGGCTGGTTTTCCCGTGCATTGGCAATGGCGCTTTGACCACTTTGCCACCGAATACATGACAAATCCCCTGCATGCCCAAGCAAACGCCCAGCAATGGAATGGTTTTACCGAATTCCAAAATCACGTCAGCACACACACCAAAGTAAGCTTTGTCGTCTGGGGAACCTGGTCCTGGGGAAATAATAATGCGATCTGGCGCAGCGGCACGAATGTCGTCTAACGTGACTTCATCGTTACGTTTTACGATCACTTCGAAGGCGTCGATTTCACCACGACTTTTTTCAGTTTCTAACACTTCACCAATAAACTGATACAGGTTGTAAGTGAAGGAATCATAGTTGTCGATAATATAAACTTTCATGTCGGCTTCCCTTACTCCTAATTCGCTTTTGGCGCAAAGCTGTCTAACACACGTTTAGTGCCGGCAAATTTGCGTTGGATTTCTTCGTATTCGTCTTCGGCATTGGAGTCATACACATTGCCGCCACAGGTTTGCACATAGGCTTTGTTACCATTGGCAAACACGGTACGAATCGGAATCGCAAACATACAATCGCCATTGAAAGAGAACTGACCAACCGCGCCGCCGTAAGGACCACGACCGTCGTTTTCCAAATCATCGATGATCTTCATCGCTTCTATTTTCGGTGCGCCAGTCAAGGTTCCTGCTGGGAAGTTGCTAGCTAATGCTGAGAACATGTCGTGATCTTCCGCCATGATGCCGACAATCTCGCTGGAAATGTGCTGAACATGACTAAAACGTTTAATGTCCATCAAACTACGCACTTTCACTGTACCAAATCGCGCCACTCGGCCAATGTCGTTGCGATGCAAATCGACAATCATATTGTGCTCGGCGATTTCTTTCGGATCGTTCAACAAAGCACGCGCAAAGGCAGTGTCTTCTGCGGCGTCTTTACCACGTTTAGCTGTACCAGCTAGTGGGAAGGTTTCCATTTCCCCTTGGCGTACACGGAACAATAATTCTGGGCTCGCACCGATAACTTTTTGCTCGCCAAACTTGATGTAATACATTTGCGGGGATGGATTCACTTCACGCAATTGTTCGTACAAATTAATGGTGTCGCCTTCCATATCGAACCATTTTTTGAAGCCCACTTCACACTGGAAGATCTTACCTTCGATGATGTCTTGCTTCACCTTGGCAACCGCATCCGCGTGATCGGTTTTGCTCATCGACTCACCAGCAGGACGAACCACAAATGAGCCGTTTTCTGGCGTCGGTTCCGCCATCATGCTATTCACTAAATCCACACGATTCCCTGTGGAATCGTCGTCGTAATAGAAGTAGAAAACCTCGCCTGTCATCTTGTCCAGAATCAGACCATCTTTGTACAAACCAAAACGAAATGCGTCGAACATCTCGCTTGATTGTAGATCCAACGTCGGCTCAAAATAGTTCATGCTGTCGTAACCAATATAACCCGTTAAACCACCGGCAAAACCACGCGACAAAATATTTTGCGGCACGATATCGCGTAGCAAATAATAAGGGTTATCGGATTCGAAAGACTCAGTGCTGCCATCACGTTCTTGAATAAACAGCTGCTTGCCTTCGGCCCAGATCAATTTTTCAGGTTCAAAACCAATAATCGAGTGACGAGAAATGTAACTTTCTTCACCAAGGGATTCCAACATAAAACAGTTATCAAAACGCTTCTCGACTTTCTTAAACAAGTCAAAAAAATCGCAGGCAGAACTGATGGTGACATACTTAGGTTTACGCGGCAGCGTGATGCGCTGCGGCTTTTTATTATATGAACTCATATCTCTTTTAATTCCTTCAATGCTCGGGAACCACGGGTCACAGTGGCAATACCCACACCCAATTGTTTCGCAATGTCTCGCTGCGGCACACCTTGCTCCAACAGAGAGAAAATTTGTAATCTGTGTTGCATCTCGTTGATTTCATTCGGAGTTAGCAAGGCTTTTAAGCGCTTCTCCAACACCGCTTCATCACCGGCTTCGGTTAAAAACTGGACCAAGTCCTTCATAGGATTAGACTCTCACAAGGAGGTTTGTATTCATGTACTAGTACAGTATTTCATTTTAATACCTAAATCAATATTTAAAATTATCAAGTAGGGATAAGGAGCTTTGGGATCGAATGAAGGTATTACTGGGAGCGATTGGAACCATTGGTATAGCTGGAATAGTAGCGGCACATTTGTATGGTCAGGAGATTGCTCGGTCAAAATAAGCTAGTTAGAGCATGCTTCCTTCTGTCTACTATAAAATGACTGGCTTATTCGCGGAAATCACTTAACCAGTAGAAGTTGGGCAAGCCAAAGAAAAAATAGCTAACCAACTCTGTTAAAAATAGCCCGTTCAAAAGTTCATGAGCTATCTTTGTTTATAGCTCATGAACTTGAACTCTATCAAAGTGATCTTCATAAATAGTTGAATCAAAGAGAAGAAATGGTCCAAACAAATTGCAGTGAATTTTATCCCTCATCTAGCGGTCGATTTGAGCTTCCAAAGATTTGCTGTATAGCAACTACAACACCAGCTCTTACAGCTACTTCTATCATATTATTAAGACCACCTGCTTGGGCGATTCTTACCGCACGTGCGGCTCCACCAGAGATGATTCGGCCATTATAATTTAGCGGTGCACAATATGGATCAGACATGGTTATTCTCCTGACATAAATTTGTTAATTTACCATTTAAAACATCGCATCAAATATGCGAAAATATACGACAAAAAGCATCAATATGCGACTTTATATCGTATGATAAACTTATGACAAACAAAAAATGATGTCAATTGTTTTTTGTACGACAATATACGACAAAAAATAACATTGAGCGACAATTTGCGACATAAAAATGAAGATTCGATATGATTAGTGAGGCAAAAGTGAAGTATTTAACGATTGAAGATGTATGTGAAATGTTGAGCATTAGCCGTCGTACCCTCGAACGCATGAGAGCAAAACCAATCGATCTTGCTTCAATGATAGAAGAATTAAAGAGAGATGGTGTAAGAGAGTATGCAGATCATCTTACCTCACTAGAATACAAAGAAGACCAAAAAAAAATAGAGAGTGGAGAGAAAGTACCTTTTCCTGAACCGGAATTTTATATGGGAAAAAGTCCGCGATGGGAACAAGGGAAGCTCATAGAATGGCTTAAAGAGAATGGTAATAAGCTATAACTGGCCTTAGTGGATTAATGTAGGGAACGAGACCGTCTTTTTACTGGCAGGCGATGTGCACATCACCGTATCATTCCCTTAAGCATTGAGAGTCAAATCTAGAAGTTTAATACTCTCATTCTTAGTCAAAGGTATACGCTCAAATACTACGCTTCATATGGTCAAAATTGAAAACTGTAATCCAATGAATCTTGCATAATTACAATGTTTTTTGCGCTTTGACAAACAAGTCGGGGCTTACTTAATGAAGTTCACAAGAATATAAAACCAAGATTATCATATAAGATAACAGCCAAGAGGGAACCATGAGCTGGAAAATACATTTTTATGATGGCGTAGAGGATTCCATCCTTAACATGCCACCAAAGATCCAAGCACGGATGATTAAGCTATTAGAGTAAAAGCATGGCGCACACCTTGGCCCACCTCATACTGAGGCAATGGGTGATGGTTTGTTTGAGATTCGAGCCAAAGCGCAGGAAGGCATAGGCCGGAGTTTATTGTGCTATTTAAAAGGCCAACAGATATTTGTATTGCTCGCTTTTGTGAAAAAGTCACAAAAAAACACCTAAGAAAGAATTAGAACTCGCTAAATCAAGGCAAAAAGAGGTTCAGTCATCATGAGTCTACAACACTTAAAACAACAAGCATTGGCTAATGCAGACGTTCGTGTGGAATATGAACGGCTTGAAAATGAGTTCGCGTTCATTGATCAATTGCTTTCTATGCGCGCCCAAGCGGGGGTCAACCCAAGAACAGCTCGCAAAGCGCATGCACACTCAAAAAAGCAACATCAGCCGATTGGAACGCGGCAACGCCAACCCCAGCTGGGCGACATTATTAAAATACGCCCATGCTTGTGGTTTTGAGCTCAGCTTAACACCACAAAAAATGTCGCATGATGTTTAAAAAACTTATCAAATTTGACAAAAACCACACCCGCATTAAGTTTAGAGCTAGTACTCACAAGAATTATTAAAAATGAACTGCTATGAGAAGTTAAAAGAATCGCTAGAACAAACTGTCGCTATCCACAATGAACGGCAACTTGTTGAGGAAGTAGAAAACAGTTTGCTGAAGGCAAAGGCGTTTCAAGCCAAGAGGCGCGAGAAAAAATGATTAGAAACGTTAATACTAAATACCAGCGCACTTAACTAGTTTTTTATTAATCCAACCTTTAAATCCGTTGCCTCATAAATCACCTCACCATTAAGTAAAACAAAGCCATCAGCAATGCCCATTCCCAGAGGTTTTTTGATGATGCGTTTGATGTGCACTTGGTATTCAATGCCTTTCGCATCAGGATAAATCTGTCCGGTAAAGCGAACTTTCCCAACACCCAAAGCACGACCTTTTCCCGGCAAACCTGACCAGCCCAAAAACACCCCCAACAGTTGCCAAAGTGCATCTAACCCTAAACATCCCGGCATTACTGGGTCACCTTTAAAATGACAAGCAAAAAACCAGTGATCAGGCTGAATTGCTAAACTCGCCTTTAATAGGCCTTTATTGTATTTACCTCCAATAGAATCAATGTGAATAATTTCATCAATCATCAGCATTTGATCACTAGGCAATTGCGCGTTGCCCTCTCCAAAGAAACGCCCTTCTGACATAGCAATAATATCAGCGTTAGAAAATTTCATACTCACCTCATACTTTAAAAATCAGTTTTAGCGAGTATGGGCTTGGCTTAAGGTTGAGGCTTGTAAAAATTGGACATAAACTGCTGGGAGATAGGAGAAAGCAACTTTACATTGTGCTGAGCCGTAGTTTTCAGAATATGTGACTGATCATAAAACCCGAGATCTAATCCATGATGAAGATACGAATCTCCACCTTGAGAGCAGCGCTTTAAAAAATAATTAATACGGATAGTCTGAGCAAATGCCTTGCTAGTAAGTCCAGTATGCAACAAAAACTGCCGATTCAAATGACGGTGACTCCAACCTACTTTGCTCGATAACTGCGCCATACTGATATCACCATACTCTCGATAGAGAATGTTAAGAGCGTGTTTCAATTTCTCAGGGAAAGATATCGATTGAGTATGATTTATCAGCATTTTTTCGCAATACTTAACTCGATCATTAAAAGACGCTTTCTCATACAAGTTTTCTTGTAAGGATGAGAAAACGTTGTTTTCTAAAAAATCCATTTCTGTCAATTGGTTAGTAGCTTCTGAAACATCCACATTAAAGAAACTCCGTAGCTTTCCTGGCTGAAACCAAATGCCAAAATAGGGCCCTCCTCCAGCATTTAGAGGGATATCTAAAATAGAGGATTGAGTACCTCCGAATGATTCAGAGCAGATAGAGAAAAAAAGCATGTTGGTGCCATCAGGCACAATGGGATACATAGTAGAAAAGCGAGTATTCACTTCAACAAAAGCATAAACATCGTCTGATAATGCCAAGCAAGGTTTATGAACTTGTACACTCAACCCTAATTGCTCTTGCCCCGTATTCGTCAACGTCGGCTGAAAAGGTTGATACAGTGTCTGATATGCTTCCAATTAGAATCCTGTTAAATGACGGCGACTAATATTCAATGTTTCTATCTAATAAAACCATAAAAAGACCATCTTAGCTAAACCCGAATAAACTTTGAATTACTTAGGTTCACAACACATTCCCTCTCTTGTCCGATAAAACGTCGCTTTTACCGTCAAAGTGACGTTTTATCACTTTCTCGATTGTCTAACGATTAAGTAACTTGTAATTTTTACGTATCAAACAATTTATCAAAGTCCAAAAGGCCAGTTCATGACATTCATCAAAGCTAAAGATTTCACCGCGGATCGCGCTTGGGGCGCGTTGGATATTACCAATATGAACGGCGTGACAACACGTTTACATTGGACGGATCAGCCGTATAAATGGCACATCAATGATGGTAAAGAAGTCTTTGTGGTGTTAGACGGCGAGGTCAATATGCACTATAGAGTCGATGGGAAAGAATATATTCAACTGATGACGGTAGGCGATATTTTCTTCGCGGCAATTGGCACAGAACATGTTGCACACCCGATTGATGAAGCCCGTATTTTGGTGATTGAAAAAGAAGGCAGCGTTTAAAGTCAGGCGTTTATTTACTTCACTATCTTGTTGTTTATTTTCACATTTTCTTACAGAAGATCCACTGATTTAGACAATAGATTCCATTACTGTGGATTAATAAATTTTATATGATGTTCGCTCATGAATCTCCCAGCACCTTCTGATTACAGTTCATATCCTTCCCTTAGTACTACTCAGGTGATTGTTCGTATTGCTGCGATTATTATGGTCTGGGAATTTGTCATCATGCTAGCGCTAGGCATATTAAAGGTAGATATTGGCCTTTATTGGTTAGCGTTTCTGGATATTTTGTTATTATCAATGCTATCTACACCGTGTATTTATTGCTGGGTAATACGCCCTTTTACTCTAGCTCGCGATCAAGCTATTACGCAGATCCATCACCTTGCTCATACCGATCCTCTCACGCAATTAGCCAATCGCCGTGGTTTGTCTTTGTTTTTAGAAAAATTAATCGCGCAGACACAGCGTCACGGAGCATCAGGGGCTGTGTTAATTATTGATTTAGATGGTTTTAAAGTAATCAACGATATTGAAGGACATGCTGCGGGGGACGAAGTACTTATCGAAATAGCACGGCGCTTAAATGATAATGTTCGCACTGAAGACAGTGCTGGGCGTTTAGGTGGCGATGAGTTTATGGTTCTGCTGACCAACTTAGACAATCAGGAACAAATTTCACGTGCCTCTGCCATACAGGTCGCCAACAAACTTTGCCACATCATCAAGCAGCCCATAGAGTTTAAAAACAAGCGACTTCATGTGGGCGCGAGCATTGGTATCCGCATATTAGGGTTTGAAAAACTAGATACAGAAACTGCTATTAAAGACGCCGACACAGCAATGTACTTTGCCAAGCAAGCAGGAAAAAGCTGCGCGGTTGTCTTCACACCTAACCTCACTAATACCTAAGCTCTTTATTGGGCTCTTTCTCAAGCTCTATCTTAAGCAGTAATCAAATCATCCAACAGCGATGATGTTGCTTTCTATCCTCGGTTTCACCCAGACTTTTAATCCAATAATAAAGAGGATTAAGCAGACTGCTGCGATACCAATCGTAACCAACGAACTAACCGGATGATCACCAAAAGTTAATAGCTGAAAGCTGAACACCGCAGCAACGTATGCTACCGTGGTACTCCACGCAACAACTACGCTAGACCACAGTATGCCGCCTTCTTTTACCAAGGCGCCAATAGTCGCAGCACAAGGTGTATAAAGCAGCACGAAGACCAGATACGAAAACGCGCCTTTCCAACCTTCAAATAAAGACACCATGTTGCGATGACCCGGCGTCATGGCTTGGCCTTTGGCTTCGCTGACACTCGTCAAACCTAGCGGATCAGTTAATGTCGTTACAATGCCTGCAAGGTTACTACCTAATAAGGTCACAGCGCCGACGATATTACTTATTGGGGATTCGTATTCAATGTTGCTCAGCTCATTGTCAGCATTGGAGTACAACGCATCCATGGTGCCGACCACGGCTTCTTTCGCTAAGATACCAGTAAACACACCAACGGCTGCTGGCCAATTGTCGTCCCCCATACCAATCGGTGAAAACACTGGCGTGATAACTTGACCGATTTCAGCCAAGGCGGAAGGCTTACCACCTTCGTCAATGGTTCTCCAAGATGGTACCGAATTCAAAATGGTTAGAATCGCTGAAACAAGCACTATGGTTTTGCCGGCACGCAAAATAAAGCTACGCACTTTATGCCAGCTAGACAAGCCGACGTTGCTCCAACGCGGACGATGATAATGGGGCATTTCCATCAAGACGCTAACGCGCGTATTGCGAAACAGTTGTTTTCTGAAAATCCACGCCGTGCCAACTGCCATGATGATGCCAAACAGGTATAAACCGAACACCAGCAGTCCACCGTACTCGCGGAAAAACACCGACACAAACATTACGTACACTGCCAAACGCGCACCACAAGACATAAAAGGCGCCATCGCCATGGTCAACATCCGTTGTCGAACATTGGTCAAACTTCGCGTCGCCATAATAGACGGCACATTACAGCCAAAACCTAATAGCAACGGAATAAACGCCTGACCGGGCAGACCAATCGACGACATAATACGATCAACAATAAACGCCGCTCGCGCCATGTATCCGCTGTCTTCCAAGATACTTAAACATAAATAGAGGAAACCAATGACAGGGATAAAACTCGCCACCAGCTGAACACCACCGCCTAAGCCGTTGGCAAGTATGACAATGATCCACTGAGGAATACCTAACTGCGCTAGCCAGTAGCTTGGAAAGGTCACAAACCAATAGCCTGCAAACATATCGATAGGGTCGATAAATAAGGTGCCAACACCAATAGCCACTGCAAACATGGCGTACATGGCAAACAAAAAGATCGGAATACCAAACCAAGGATGCAGCACGATTTGATCTATTCTGTCTGTGAAATTTTTCGCCTGCGCACGTCCTTTGGTCACGTTAGACAACCAAAGCGCAACACTCGGAATCCTTAAAGAATCGGAATACTCATCACCGAAGCTTCGTTGCAGAGCCAATTCACGATCCGTTGGCAAAGCATGAAAATGTACTAATAATTGGCTTTGTAAATCAGTTACTGACAACTGATGACCATCAACTACTGGCACGCCGATGTTCTTCGATAATATATCTAGATCTGGCATAACATTCAGCTTGCGAGCCAAATCTGTCATGGTGAGAACGATCAATATTGGACGCCCCAACGCGACAAGTTCTTGCGTCAATTTGAGATTACGTTTTAAGTTGGTCGCATCCACCACATTGACAATAACGTCGTAATCGCTCTCGGTTAAAAAACGTCGCGCAATAACCTCATCCATGCCGCCAGTCTGATTATTCAAACTGTAAATGCCCGGCAAGTCTGTCATGTCTACACGCTGATCCGAGCTATTAAAAAAACCTGTCTTACAATCCACTGTAACGCCGGCCCAATTGCCTACTTTTTGCCGAGTTCCTGCCAGCTTATTAAATAAAGTCGTTTTCCCTGTATTTGGATTACCGACTAAAGTGATGTGGAATGTCATGCTTGTGGTGATCTCTTGTTGAAGCTAAATACTAATCGCAGAGGTGAATATAGCTTGCGTCTTCAGAATGAATGGCGACCAAAGTAGAGCCGACCTTTATTTGCAAAGAATGGCCAAATGGTGCTTTTGTCATCAGCTGCACGGTTTCACCTGGATCAAAACCTAATGCTAAAAGCTGGCGTTGCATGTCTTCTTGTGGATGAACTACAGAATGGATTTCAGCAACCGTACCTTTCGGTAACTGTGATAGAAGCATTATCTCTCCAAGAACAAACGTGATAATAATTATCAAATAAAATTGTACTCATATTATGGCTCACACAGGTAGAAAGTCACCAGAACAAAAATGTAACGATTCGGTAAACACAAACAAAAAAAGTCTAAATCTAGAAAGGCATAAAAAAGATGAAAAAGCCCTCGCGAAGAGGGCTTTGGAAGGTGTAAAGGAGGCTTTTAAATACTGTAATCAATAATAATCATATCACTGAGCAACGGTCCTAGTAGTTTTTTTATCTCGTCATGCGCTTCATGCGGCAAATAATGATCGCGTGCCGCTTCATTAATAAAGGTCATCGTCACACAATGTGTAAACCCTTTATTAGCTCCTTCCTTACTATTATTTACTCCCCATTCTATTGACGCAATTCCCTCTACTCTCTCGGTGATGCTATCGAGCGTTTCAAAAAATAGTGAGATATTTGAGGCCGCTGCAAGTTCATTAAACTGAATAAGTAAAATATGACGAATCATAATACCTGTCTCCAAAATACAGTTTTCCTGCCGTTTAAAAACATACAAGGCGTTCAACTGTGTTAATAACAATGCCGCATGATCAGGTTTCCTTACAGTCTTTGCCGCTACCCAATCATGCGACGTACAGACTAAAGAAACATTCCTCCAGACGCTTCAATACGCTGTCCAGTTATCCAACCACTGTCTTCACTCAACAACATAGCAACGGCTTTACCAATGTCGCCTGCTTCGCCAACACGGCCCAAGGCAGTAACAGAAGCTACCATTTGATTCATTTGTGGGTTGTCTCGGACATTACCATCGCGGAAATCCGTAGCGATTGCTCCTGGCGCCAATGTGTTCACACTGATCTGGCGGTTTGCAAGCTCTTTTGCCATATAACGCGTCATCACTTCAACCGCGCCTTTGGCCATTGCATAAGCACCAGAGCCAGGCAAACTAAAACGTGCCAAACCAGAAGAAACATTAAGAATATGTCCACCATCTTTAAGCAATGGTAAAAGCGACTGAGTCAAAAAGAAGGGTCCTTTGACATGAATCGCCAACATATCTTCCAACTCGTCATAAGTCGTGTCTTCAAGGCTCGCATGTAACCCCGTACCAGCGTTATTTAATAAATAGTCAAAGTCGCTTCGTGAAAACTCATTAGTTAACACAGTTTGAATTTGGCCCACGAACTCAGAAATAGTGACAACATTTCTCGTATCTAATTGTAAAGAAAAGGCTTTTTGTCCTTTTTGTTTAATCTCGTCAATCACATCTTGTGCTGCGTGGACATTATTGTGATAAGTAAAAATAACGTCTACACCTTTATCCGCTAACGCTAAGGCACTGCTTTTTCCTAAACCGCGGCTACCACCTGTGATGATCGCTAACTTTTTCATAGTCTATCCCTCTTGTTTATTTGTTCGATGTCGAAACACAAGTGCAGAATAGAGATTTTATTAGTCTGGATATACACACCAAAAGTGATAACATTGTTCGCATTAAACGAACAAAGGTAGAGGTGATGGACAAGTTTGAAGCCATGCAACGCTTTGTATTGGTTGCTCAATTTGGTAGTTTCACTAAAGCAGCAGACGCACTTGGTTTACCAAAATCAAGCATCTCAACTGCTATTCAAGGACTTGAAAGCGAACTTGGGACACGACTTTTCCATCGCAGCACTCGCAATATCACGTTAACTCAAGACGGTGAGATCTATTTACCACAGTGTCGAGCATTACTCGCTAATTTAGACGCACTGGACAGCCAATTCCAACGAGAACCAAGTGTTGTTCGCGGTGTACTTAGAGTCGACATGCCAAGTCGCTTTGCAACCACTGTCGTTATTCCCCAATTGGCAAAATTTATCGAGCAATATCCAAACATCCGCCTAAAGATAAGTAGCGCGGATTATCGAGTAGATATGATTAAAGAAGGCATTGATTGCGTGATTCGAGTCGGTAACCTCGACGATAGCAGCCTTATCGCTCGACCTTTAACGCAATACCGAAGCCTCAACTGCGTCTCACCCAGTTATGCGGAACAATTTGGCATTCCGCAAACAATCGAAGAGCTAGCGAATCATAAGCTGATCGAGTATTCCCATTCGCTAGGTAATCTCGACGCACAATTTGAATACCTAGAAGGCGACAAGGTAAAACAGCAATCCATGCCAAGCAGCCTAGCTGTGAATGGTACAGACGCTTATTTGAACGCCTGTTTATCAGGGCTTGGGATTGCTCAAATACCCGTTATTGGTGCTGAAAACTTTATTGAAAAAGGCTTACTTATTCCAGTATTACCTCAATTCGAAGCAGAGCCAATGCCGGTATCCTTGCTCTATCCATCACGCAGACAACCAACCAAACGCCTGACTGTATTTATGGATTGGCTGCAATCAATAACTCAAGCAACGTAATAAAAGTCACAGCGATTTTGGTCAAGTTATTGAAAAACATCTGGTTTGAAAAAAACCTTATGTATATTCCAAAAAAGTTTATTTGCAGCCATTGTAATAACTAAATCTTTTAAGTAATCTCGCTCTCAATATAATTCACTGCTTCCCACACGAGGGCACTATGAAATCTAAACAGCATTTTTTGAAATCAATTATTGGTACATTATTGTTGAGCGGAGCCGTTCAAGCGTCGGCTGCGGATCAAACAATTCTTAACACGTCTTACGATATCGCTCGTGAGTTGTTCGCCACTTATAACCCAACCTTTGAAAAACATTGGTTAGAAAAAACTGGCAAAACTATCGAGATCAAACAGTCTCATGCAGGCTCTTCAAAACAAGCCAATGCCATCATGAACGGCTTGTCAGCGGACGTTGTAACTTTTAACCAAGTAACCGATGTTCAAGTTTTGCATGACAAAGGCAAGATGATCCCAGCAGATTGGAAAAACGAGTTTCCAAATGCCAGCTCTCCTTATTACTCAACAATTGCCTTCTTAGTACGTAAAGGCAATCCAAAAAACATCAAAAGCTGGGGCGACCTAGCGGGCAATGATGTGGCGTTGGTGTTCCCAAACCCTAAAACATCAGGCAACGGTCGTTACACTTTCCTAGCGGCTTACGGTTATGCTCAAAAAACCTTCGGTAAAGACAACGATACTAAAATCGACGATTTCCTAGGCACTTTCCTGAAAAACGTCTCTGTGTTTGATACCGGTGGCCGTGGTGCGACGACAACCTTCGTTGAGCGTGGCATTGGTGATGTGTTGATTACGTTTGAATCGGAAGTAAACAATATTCGTAACCAATACGGCGCAGACAATTACGAAGTAGTTGTACCAAAAACTTCTATCTTGGCGGAATTCCCAGTAGCGGTCGTTGAGAAAAACGCGAAGAAAAACGGTACTGAAGAAGTTTCTCGTGAATACCTAAGCTACTTGTACAGCGAAGAATCTCAGCGTTTATTGGCTGGTTTTAACTACCGTGTACACAACGATGTAGTAAAAGCAGAATTCGCGGATAAGTTCCCTGAAGTGAACTTATTAACCGTCGAAAATATTGCAGGCGGCTGGCCACAAGCGACTAAAGAAATATTCGCAAATGGTGGTAAACTAGACCAACTTCAGCGTCGCTAATATCAGAATAGATAACAACTAGCCGGATACGCTTGCGTGTCCGGCTTTTCTGTCTCTATAACTACTAGCATTTTCATTGAAATACTTTTGTTAAGACCATAATAGGCAAATACATGGCAACACATTTAAGCGCGGCTGAAACCAGACCTCGCCATAAGCGAGTCTTGCCCGGACTCAGTTTAAGCTTGGGAACCTCCTTGCTGTTTATCAGTTTGATTCTGTTACTCCCGATGAGCGGCTTAGTTATGCAATCGGTCGACATGGGCTGGGACAGATATTGGCAAGTGATCAGCGATGAACGCGTAGTTGCCAGTTACAAAGTGACTCTGTGGGCGGCTTTAATAGCCTCTATTTTTAATGGCTTTTTTGGTCTTTTACTCGCTTGGGTATTAGTGCGCTATGAATTCCCCGGACGCCGTATTTTAGACGCGTTGGTGGATTTGCCCTTTGCGCTACCAACTGCGGTTGCAGGTATCACCTTGGCGACTTTGTACGCTCAAAATGGTTGGTACGGTGAAATACTCGAAAGCCTAGGACTCAAGGTTGCTTACACGCCCTGGGGTATCGTGCTTGCGATGGCATTTACCAGTATTCCTTTTGTGGTCAGAACCGTTCAGCCAGTATTGGAAGAATTATCCCCTGAGGAAGAAGAAGCCGGAATGACCTTAGGCGCTTCCGATTGGTCGGTGTTTCGTCGGGTTATTTTCCCAGCCTTGTGGCCAGCATTGATGACAGGGATTGCCTTGTCATTCACTCGTAGTTTGGGCGAATTCGGCGCAGTGATCTTCATCGCGGGCAACATGCCTTACGTCAGCGAGATTACGTCTTTGATGATATTCGTTAGCTTACAAGAGTTCGATTTCCCTGCCGCCAGCGCCATTGCGTCTGTTGTGTTGATGGCGTCGCTAATCCTCTTGTTCGCCATTAACATCTGGCAGGCGCGTTATTTACGTCGCCTTCATGGACGCAGTTAGGAATATATTATGTCATCTTCTAAAACATCATCTGGGCAGCGCCACCAGCTAAGAGTTGGCGACAGTCCTTGGGTAAAAGGCCTGCTCATTGGCATTACCTTATTTTTAACCACGATATTATTGGTTGTGCCACTCATTGCCATTTTCCAACAGGCGTTTGTGGAAGGTGCCGCGCACTACTTTAATAGCTTAATTGAAGCAGATACCTTGCACGCTATTGGACTAACGCTTGTGGTTGCGGCGTTAACCGTGCCGATTAACTTAGTGTTCGGTGTGATGTTAGCGTGGGCTGTGACACGTTTTGAATTCCCCGGCCGCAAAATTTTGATGACCTTAATGGACATTCCCTTTGCCGTTTCGCCTGTGGTTGCCGGTCTGTTGTATCTATTGCTGTACGGCAATAACGGCTGGATTGGCTCATGGCTTTATGACCAAGACATCCAATTGATGTTCGCTTGGCCCGGTATTGTCATGGTGACGGTATTTGTAACTTGTCCGTTTGTGGCGCGTGAATTGATTCCCCTGATGCAACAACAAGGTAGAGAAGATGAAGAAGCCGCGGTGATTCTGGGCGCTTCTGGCTGGCAGTTATTCCGTCGAGTTACTTTACCGAATATCAAATGGGCGCTGATTTATGGCGTCATTCTTACCAATGCTCGCGCTGTGGGTGAATTTGGCGCCGTGTCTGTGGTGTCCGGCAACATTCGCGGTGAAACCAATACTTTGCCACTGCACGTTCAGTTGCAGTATGAGGATTACCAAGCCGCTGCCGCCTTTGCCAGCGCCTCGCTATTGGCGATGATTGCCCTACTTACCTTGTTGTTGAAAGCCTTCATTGAATGGCGTCAGGAACGTAGTTTAAAAATTGAAGCTGAAAAAGAAAGACAGGTGACACAATGAGCATTTTGATTGAAAACATTTCCAAACACTTTGGGCATTTTCAAGCCTTGTCACCTTTGTCATTAGATATTAACGAAGGCGAAATGATTGGCTTGCTTGGACCGTCAGGTTCAGGAAAAACCACCCTATTACGTATTATTGCTGGATTAGAAGGCGCCGACACTGGCCGTATTCAATTTGGCGACCGAGACGTGACCAACTTGCACGTTCGTGATCGTCGCGTAGGTTTTGTATTCCAAAACTACGCCTTGTTCCGTCACATGACAGTGGCTGACAACGTGGCGTTTGGACTAGAAGTATTACCTCGTAAAGAACGCCCAAGCGCGACAGAAATCAAAACCCGCGTGATGCATTTATTGGAAATGGTACAGCTTGAACATCTTGCCAACCGTTTTCCATCCCAGCTTTCTGGTGGTCAAAAACAACGTATTGCCTTGGCTCGTGCTTTGGCAACGCAACCGGAAGTCTTACTGCTAGATGAACCGTTCGGCGCATTGGATGCCAAAGTGCGCAAAGAGCTACGTCGCTGGTTACGCGGCTTACATGATGAACTCGGCTTTACTAGCGTATTTGTGACCCATGACCAAGAAGAAGCCTTGGAATTGTCGGATCGCGTTGTTGTCATGAGCAACGGAAACATTGAACAAATCGACCAACCCGGTGCGCTTTATGCGTCACCAAATAGTCGATTTGTATTCGACTTCCTTGGCAACGCCAATGTCTTTGAAGGCAAAGTCGAAAACGGCAAATGGCATAACCAACAAGCCAGTATTGTCTTACCAGATGGTGCGGGACAGAAAGATGGTCAGCTATACATTCGTTCTCACGAGTTCTTTGTCTCAAAAGAGCCAACTGCTCAAGCCAATTTGCCGTTACGTGTAATTGCCATCAACCCGATTGGTGCCGAAGTTCGTCTAGAACTCACCCCGATTGACTGGCAAAGCAACGATGTTTGGGAAATCGACCTTCCTCACAAAGCGTTCGACAAAAACTGCTTCGAAAAAGGTCAAACCTTATACGTCACACCTAAAGCAGGTTACTTCTTCGCCCATGATGCACAAAAACCTGTGCTATTGAATTGGGAAACAAACAAAGCTTAATTCCTCACAAATAAAAGAGCAGTAGACGATTATGCAGGCAGTTATTTTTGACATGGATGGATTACTGATTGATTCTGAACCATTCTGGAAGCAAGCGGAATACGATGTGTTTTCATCGGTTGGTGTTGAAGTTACGGCCGAGTTAGCGACACTAACTGCGGCAATGACGACGAGAGAAGTCACTGAGTTCTGGTTTGCAAAACAGCCTTGGCAAAATGCCTCTCTTGAGGAAGTCGAGAATCGTGTTGTTGAGCGAGTCAAATATCTGATCGAGACTCAAGGGCAAGCCATGCATGGCGTTCATGATTTACTCGACTCGCTACAACAAGCCAAAGTGAAAATCGGCCTTGCTACCAACTCACCAAAAAACATTATTCCTAGCGTGTTACAACGCCTTAATATTGCCGACTATTTTATGGCTTACAGCTCAGCGGATGAAGTAAGCCAAGGTAAACCCGCTCCTGATGTTTACCAGCTAACACTGGAAAAACTTGGTATTGAAGCTCATCAATGCATTGCTTTTGAGGATTCACTCGGCGGTATAAAAGCGGCATTAGCTGCTGGCATTAAAGCGATTGCCATACCGCACCCAGACGAATTTGATCATGATAAATTTGATCTAGCACCACACAAACTCAAGAATTTATCTGAGTTCAACCACCAGCTTGGCAAAAGGCTTTTGGCTAGCGCCTAAAGCTAAAAAAATAAAACCAAAAGCTTAAATTAAAAATCTAGCTTCAAAGCCTCATTAAGCTTTTGATATGACAAAAGGCAGCGCGACCTAGCGCGTCTATGTTGTAACCGCCTTCTAACACCGATACTACTTTTCCACCACAGTGACGATCAGCAACATCCATCAAAAGATCAGTAATCCAAGTAAAGTCAGACTCGCTTAATCTTAGTTGCCCCATTGGGTCTTCTTTGTGAGCGTCAAAGCCTGCTGAAATCATAATCAGTTGTGGTTTGAAAGCTTCAAGTGCGGGCAGCAGCTGCTCAGTAATGATGTTTTGAAAGGCTTCGCTACCAGAACCTGCTTCCAGAGGCATGTGTAGAATATTATCGTGAGAAGCACCTGGATCGCTGTAGGGATAAAACGGATGTTGGTAGCTGGAAGCATAAAGCACTTTCGGATCAGCTTTAAAGATGTCTTCCGTACCGTTACCGTGATGAACATCAAAATCTACGATCGCCACACGCTCTAAACCGTATTGTTCAACGGCATAACGTGTTCCAACTGCAATATTATTGAACAAACAAAAGCCCATGGCTTTGTCGTACTCTGCATGATGACCCGGCGGACGAATCGCGCAAAACGCATTGCCCATTTCGCCTGTCATAACTAAGTCTACCGCTTTAATCACCGAACCTGCTGCATATAGCGCAGCATCTAGCGTGTGTGGCATCATCAAGGTTTCTGGCTCTAGTTCCACATGACCTTCTTCTGGCGCTCGCGCAAAAATAGAGTCCACATAGGCTTCATCATGAGCCAGAAGCAATTGCTCTCGCGTTGCTGGATCGGATTCCAATCGACGTAGAAAATCCATCAACTGCCCCATGATCAAACGATTTTGAATCGCACCAAGGCGCAACGGAGACTCAGGATGATCTTCTCCCATATCATGCTTGTCGCAATAAGTGTGTGTGATGTAAGCCGTTGTCATCTTTATTCCAGTGTTTTTTATTTTTAAAAACTGTAGAAGTCCTTTCAGGCTGTCATGAGCAAAGTAAAGACAAGGCAAAAACGGACGAGAAAGCAGAGTTTATGGGTTATAAATGAGCATTTCGAGTCCGTTTTTAACACAGTATTTACAAGCGCAGTAAGCATGAAACGATCTTCTTATATCAAGCCACGAATGAAAAAGACAGTCTACCCTACCATGGTCTACAATTCGTATTATAGAGGACTGTGATACAGTCCCAAGACAGAGCTACAGTCACAAAGCATAAAGTGAGTTTCAGGAGAAAATTAAGTGAGCCAACACGCATTACAATCTCTACTCGCCCCAAAGTCTATGGTGGTGCTCACTGGCGATGATGCGCACGACCCTCTCATGCTGGCGCTGTTAACGTCCTTATCTCATACAAAAAAGTCCTGTCCAGTTAGTCTTGTTGGTGTTCAGCCTGCGACAGAGTTCTCCTTCCCGCTTTTTTCAACGCTCGGCGAATTAACCACAAGCCCTGATCTTGCCGTGTTAGTTGGCTCTTATTCTTCCAAAGAAAGCCAACCTTCCATGGAAGACATTATTGCCGCCTGTGGCGCTGCGGGCATTGGCTCATTACTAATGTTGTCTTGGACAGGCGACAGCCAAGAATCACTGGTTGAAGCGCTGCGCAAACACAATGTTCGATTACTTGGCCCGAACAGTTTTGGTATTTGTCGACCTAAACAAGGCGTCTTTGCTTGGCTTGGTTTAACTCAGCCTTTACCGGGACGCTTAGCATTAATGTCGCAATCTGGCACGGTCGCCAGTGCGCTTGTAGATTGGGCGACTTGGCAAGGCATCGGCTTTTCTCAAGTAGTTTCTATGGGGTCACCTGTCGATGTGATGCCATCGCAAGTATTGGATTACTTATCCAATGATTTCGACAGTCAGGCCATTTTGATGTATCTGCAAAAAATAGGTCGTCCGACACGCTTCCTTAGCAGCTTACGCGCTACAGGGCGAAGCAAACCCGTTGCCGTTGTCACCGAACATTCCGTCGGTGCCGATGAGCGAGTACTCGACGCCGCACTCAGCCGAACTGGTGCAGTACGTGGACGACGCTTGAATGATTTAATCGCGGCAGCCTCGGTAATGACAAATGCCCGTCGGGTAAAAGATGGCTCGTTGTTAATTATAGGTAACGGCGCAGGGCCGGGCGAACTCGCGGCACAACGCGCTATGGAATTAGGCATTGACCTACTCACGCCAGAAGGCGAGTTACACAATAGATTGGAATCCACCATGGCGGGTCGCGGTGGCATTGGCCCGGTGACAACGGTTTGGGCAAGTTGCGCCACAGATCTCTTTATTGATCTTGCCGCTAATGCTTTGCAGAGTGATGATTGTGGTGCGGTGTTACTAACGCTAAGCCCAACTGCGCTAATAGACATAGATTCCCTTTACGATCTCATCATCAAGTTGCATCGAACACAGAAAAAGCTCGTTATGGTATGTTTGCTTGGTGGTGGCAACATGACTAACATGCGTACGCGTATTAACGAAGCTGGCATTCCAACCTTCCGTACCCCAGAGACGGCTATTGAAGGATTTCAGTTCTTGGTGCAATTCCAGCGTAACCAATTACTCGCCAAACAATCACCAGACAGTCATGCGTTTCGTTTTAAAATTGATGTTTCAGAAGCAACAAAAACGCTTAATCGCCTTTTTAAACAAGAACGCAGACAAGAGCTCAAACAGGTTGAAAAAACGCCTCATACGGATTCGTTACGAGATATTTTTGAGCTGTTTCATATTCGCTTAATTACTCGCCGTCAGGCCTCAAATCAGTTATCTGCACCGATCCATCTTAGAGTATTTCAGGATAAAGTATTTGGCCCAGCCATTGGTTTGTCGTTGGAAGGTGCTCAGCAACATAAACAAGCTGAAGCCGTTGCTTTGCCACCTCTCAATACCATTTTGGCGAAAGATTTAATTCAACGCGCCTTTCCCGGTGAAGAGTCATTTGAGCTAGAAAGTTTACTGCGCAACTTATCCTCTATGGTTTGCGAATTACCTGAAATTGAAAGCCTAGAAATGGCCGATGTGAGGCTTCATGACAGTGGTAGTGTTTACGCTGACGTCACGGCCAACCTTCGTCTTTGCAAAAATTGGCGTCGTTATGAACATCTCGCCATTCATCCTTACCCAAGACAATGGGTATCGGAGCGAGTATTGAAAAATGACGAGATCGCCACCGTTAGACCTGTTTTACCGAGAGATTCAGGCATTTTGGCGGATTTTGTTCGCAGCATGTCTCATGAGACTCGCTATTTTCGTTTTATTTCCAATATCGAAGAACTGACACCGCGCATGCTCGCCAGCATGTCCCACATCGACTACGACCGAGAAATGGCCTTACTCGCGGTGATTCAGCGGGATGACCAAGATTTATTGATCGGCACCGCACGATACATAGATAACTTCGACGATCAAAGTTGTGAATTTGCCGTGGTACTTGGCGATGAATTCCAAGGTTTAGGCTTAGCGTCTTATCTAATGCGACGACTTATGCAAGTCGCCGCAGACAAAGGCATTCGTGTGATGAAAGGTATTGTATTGGCCGAAAACAAACGCATGATCGAATTCTGCCGACATTTAGGCTTTTCCATTCAACGCGATCCAGATGATTTCGGTCAAATGGTCGCCAGTATTAAACTGACACCGAGCTTGCTGGAAAAGTGTCGGGATGCTTCCTAACTAGTTCAATACCTCAATCTCAACTTCTATAACACCAGAGCGAGTATTACCGATGCGCTGAAAAGCGGCTTTGCTAAGGTCAATAATTCGGCCACTTACGAACGGCCCACGGTCATTAACTCGCACCACAACACTCTTGCCATTGGCGACGTTGGTGACTTTTACTTTTGAGCCAAAAGGCAATCGTTTATGAGCGGCAGTCATGGCTTTTTGATCAAACAATTCTCCGCTGGCCGTTTTGCGTCCTTGATACTTCATGGCGTAATAACTGGCTCCGCCGCTTTCTTCGAACCCTACTGAATCGGAACGACTGATTGGACCACTTGCGCATGCGGTTAGAACAAGAGACAAGATTGCCACACATAAGGTGCTAATTTTTCGCATTGTTTTTTCTTTTCCTTTAAGTCGCTTTGATTTTCAGATGCTATGCTCTTAGTCTCATAGTAACAGATACGTCCGCCTAGCAAACTCAACCTAACGAAACATCAGTCAGCTTCTTGTCAGTTTTTTGGTGTATCTTCCTATTCTTTGCCTTAATGCTCATAGCAATTCCCAACATGACAATGCACTAACATAAGTTGCGAGTATGGTTAACATCACCAGAGGCGCCAATAATACCAGCTTATTTAAGGTATGCTTGGCGCCATTAAACCCACTGCTTTTTTTTCGACAGATAGACATGACTTCTCGCTTTTTATCACTTTGCAAAACCCCTTCTCGTTGGCCAACAACCTGGCGATTAACCGTCTTATTAGCCGTATCTTTTGTTTTAGTGGTTTGTTTTGAATACGCTAATTTGCCAGCGGCGCTTCTGCTTGGTCCTATGATTACAGCAATTATTTTAGCCACCAGTGGCGCAGGTATGACACTGCCAAAGCCAATGTTTTTAATGGCTCAAGGTATTTTGGGCATGATGATAGCCAACAGTCTTCCGCTGACGGTCTTTGCGAAAATCTCCATGGAATGGCCGTTGTTTCTAATTGGCACTGTCTCGACGATTGTCGCGTCTAGCTTTTTGGGCTGGTTGCTTAGTCGTAGCGGATTATTGCCCGGCACTACTGCCATTTGGGGTTCTTCTCCTGGCGCGGCATCCGCAATGACTATTATGTCTGAGTCTTACGGAGCGGACATGCGGCTGGTCGCCTTTATGCAGTATTTACGTGTGGCTTGCTGTGCTATCGCGGCAACGATTGTTGCGGCGGTATTTCACGTCGATGGTGTTTCTGCTGAACCGATTGATTGGCTTGGCGTGTCGTCATGGTCTGGTTTTGCTATTACGCTAGCAGTCATCTTGGTAGCGAGCATTGTTGGTATAAAACTTCGTCTACCAAGCGGGCCTTTGCTGCTTTCTCTTGCAGTAGGGTTGGTGATCAAGTTCTCCGGTATTTTACCAATTATTCTGCCCCATTGGTGCTTGGCGATTAGCTTTGCAATGCTGGGTTGGGGGATTGGCTTTCGCTTCACTCGACAAGTGTTGCAGCACGCTTGGCATGTCTTTCCGCATGTATTAGCCGCGATTCTAGCCTTAATTGCGATTAATGCCTGCTTGGCCATGCTTTTGATTACTTTTGCCGATATCGACCCGCTCACGGCCTTCCTTGCCACCAGCCCTGGCGGTGCTGACTCTGTTGCCATAATCGCCGCGTCAACCAATGCTGATGTGTCTTTTGTGATGGCCATGCAGGTTGCTCGCTTTCTATTGGTACTGATTGCTGGGCCGATGCTTGCTCGTTGGCTCTCAACTAATAAGACCGCCTAAAAGCTTTCTATATCAAAGAATATCTAAATAAAAACCATATAAACGAAAAAACCACCCGAAGGTGGTTTTTTATCAGGATTTAGCTCTGACGTCTAACTGGCTTGCTGGTCAAGATTTTCTGGGCCAAACGAGAAGGGTAATAGCTCGTTCATTGTGAGGGATTTTCTCACGCCTTCTGCGCCACAAATATGAATCATGGTATCCACAGAAGAAAACTCACGAATCTTCTGACGGCAACCACCACAAGGTGTTACCAATTCCTCACCTTTCCCAATAACGTAAATATCTTTAATCAGCGTATCGCCACCAAGCACCATGGAAGCGATAGCGCCCGCTTCAGCACACGTTCCTTCTGGATAAGCCGCGTTTTCCACGTTACAACCAGAATAAGTCTTGCCACCAGCCGTTAAAATCGCCGCGCCCACATGGAAGCGAGAATAAGGCACATAGGCTTTATTCATCGCGTCTTTAGCCAATGCAAATAATTCAGCGCTTTGCTCCTTATTTGGCATGTTAGGCTCGTTCTTTCACGTAAGGGCGACCGATAGCTTTTGGCCCAACAGCTTTGCCGATGAAACCTGCTAATAACAAGACGGTTAATACATACGGCAATACTTCGATTGCTTGTACTGGTACTTCGCCAATACCTGGAATCACAACGCCCTGCATACGAACCGCAACAGCGTCTAAGAAACCAAACAACAAACAAGCAAGCAATACTGGAACTGGACGCCATTTACCAAAGATAAGCGCAGCCAATGCCATGTATCCTTTACCCGCGCTCATATCTTTCAAGAAACCTGCGTTATGAGCAGTAGACAAATACGCGCCAGCAAGGCCACATAAAATGCCACAAATAATCAAAGCGCGGTAACGAATGAAAGACACTGAAATGCCAGCAGTATCAACCGCATGAGGGTTCTCACCCACCGCACGAAGGCGCAAGCCAAAGCGAGTTTTATAAATAACCCAATAGGTCACTGGTACCATAATAAAGGCCAAGTAAACCAAAATATTGTGGCCGCTAAGCAAGTTCGAATAAATTTGTCCGATTATAGGCACACTTTCCATTGCATCGACAAATGGGAAAGTAATGTCTAAAAAGCGCGCATCACCAACCAGTGCCGGTGTTTGTCCGCCCATACCAAACCAGTGCATAGACAAAGTAACCGTCAAACCAGCCACAATAGTATTAATCGCCACACCAGAAACGATGTGATCGCCGCGGTGAGTAATACAAGCGAAGCCGTGAATCATAGCTAAGCTAACAGAGGCCAATATGCCAAAGCACAAACCTATCCAAGCCGAACCAAAAACAGCTGCTGCTGCTGCCGCTGCAAAGGCACTGCCTAAAATCTTACCTTCTAAACCGATATCAACAATACCCGCACGTTCAGAATACAAGCCAGCTAACGCAGCAAAGATAAGCGGAGTAGATACGCGCATTGTCGCGTCTAACATGAGTATTAATGTTTCAAACATAGTTTTCCCCTACGCGACCGCTCTGCGAATAAAAAAGCCTTCGATACGATCCTTGAACATATGCTCAAGCGCACCAGAGAATAGAATCACTAAACCTTGAATAACAACGACAATTTCAGGCGTAATAGTTGGAATTTCAAATGCTAATTCGGCACCACCTTGATACAAGGCACCAAATAAAATAGCTGCTAGAATAATACCAATCGGATGATTACGTCCCATCAAGGCCACTGCGATACCGGCAAAACCGTAACCCGCCGTAAAGTTGAGCAACAAGTTATGATTCACACCCATGATTTCATTAAGGCCAACAAAACCTGCCAAGCCTCCAGAAATCAACATTGCCCAAATGGTCACTTTCGCAGTATCAATACCAGCGTAACGAGCCGCCGTAGGATTGGTTCCTAGCGTACGCAGCTGATAACCCCAACGTGTATGCCAAATTAATCCCCAAACAAACACACAGCACAACAAAGCCCAAATGAAAGCAAGGTTCAATGGTGAGTCACCAATTTCGATACCTATTGGAGAAAGCAATTCATGTAGATAAGGCAACCAAGCGCTTTCTTCAAACGTTCGGCTGTTTGGTGCCATACGGCCATCTTCTTTTAACCAGTTTACGATCAAGTAAACCATCAACGAAGAGGCAATAAAGTTAAACATGATGGTAGTGATAACAATGTGGCTACCGCGACGAGCTTGTAAATAAGCTGGAATGTATGCCCATGCTGCACCAAAAACTGCTGCACCAATTACAGCCAAAGGCGCAATCACATATAATGGCATGGTGTGATCCAGTGACAAACAGATCAAACCAACACCTAGACCACCAATATAAGCTTGCCCTTCACCACCGATATTGAACAAACCACCTTTAAAGGCTACAGACACAGCTAAGCCAGTAAAAATAAGGTTTGTTGCGTAGTAAAGCGTGTAACCAATGCCTTCGTCGTAACCAAAAGCGCCATAAATAAGATATCCAGCAGCTTCAATTGGGTTTTCACCAATGGCAAGAATCACCAATCCAGAAACCAAGAAAGCCAACATAATATTTAGCACAGGAATAAGGGCAATATTTACCCAAGTAGGGACTTTCGCCTGACTCATGCGGACACCTCTGCTTGCTCTTCGCCTTCTTGCTCTTCGTTATAGGCATTAGCCATCATCAGACCAAGGGTTCGTTCATCGGCATCTTTTGCATCTAGCTCACCGACTACCGCACCATCAAACATCACAATGATGCGATCACTTAGTGCCATAATTTCATCCAATTCAACGGACACAAGTAAAATGGCTTTACCTGAGTCTCTTAATTTAACGATTTGTTCGTGAATATTTTCAATTGCACCAATATCAACGCCACGAGTTGGCTGGCCAATCAATAATACTTCAGGGTTTTGCTCAACTTCACGGGCAATAACTATTTTTTGCTGGTTACCACCGGAAAAATTCGCCGTTTTCAAATGAGGATTCGGTGGACGCACATCCCAAGCTGCCATGCGCTCATTGCATTCATCGAGCATTACCTTGCGATTCATTAGAATTTTGCCGTTATAAACAGGCGAATTATGATAGCCCAAGACAGCCGCTTCATACGCTTCAAAGCCCGTTACCAAACCCATTTTATGGCGATCTTCAGGCACATGAGCCATCTTCAAATCACGCATTTGTGCCGCATCTTTTGGCGCTTTCGCAGTGATAACTTGACCAGCAAAGTGAATCTCGCCCTCGTCCATAGGTGTGATACCAGATAGGACATTCAATAATTCACTCTGCCCATTGCCAGATACGCCAGCAATACCCAGAATTTCACCAGCACGCAGCTCTAAACTTACATTCTTTAAGCGTTTAACGCCTTGGCTGTCAAACTGCGACAAGTTTTGCGCAGACAACAGCACTTCACTTGGCTGAGCTTCATCTTTATCGACTGTTAAACGAACTTTTTTGCCCACCATCAATTCGGCAAGATCTTCCTTACTGGTGTGAGCTGTTTCTCGATGAGCAACCATTTCACCTTGGCGCATCACCGACACATTGTCGGTGGAAGCCATTATTTCACGTAATTTGTGGGTGATTAACAATACGGTAACGCCCTGATCTTTTAGGGCTTTTAGAATGCGAAACAGGTGATCTGCTTCTTGTGGTGTCAATACGCCTGTGGGCTCATCCAATATAAGGATGCGTGCGCCACGATATAGCGCTTTTAAGATCTCAACTCGTTGCTGTAAACCAACCGGAAGTTCCTCTACGATTGCATCTACATCAATATCCAAACTGTATTCGTGAGCCAAGCGTTGCAATTCTATGCGAGCTGCACCGATACCATTTTTTAGTACTGCTCCGCCTTCAGCGCCTAAAATAACGTTTTCAAGAACACTAAAATTTTCTACCAGCATAAAATGCTGATGCACCATACCTATGCCAGCATTAATAGCATCCTGAGAGCTACGAATATCAACGCGCTTACCATCAACTTCAATATGACCCGTATCGGCTTCATAAAAGCCATAAATGATACTCATCAAAGTGGATTTGCCCGCGCCGTTTTCACCGATAATACCGTGAATCGTGCCAGCCGGAACTTGTAAGCAAATGTCTTTATTGGCCTGAACCGCACCAAAACGTTTACTGATGTCTCGCAATTCAATTGCGTATGGCATTGTTTTATTCGTCATATCTAAAAGTAATTCATCTGCTTAAAATGGAACACACTAGAACAAAAAAAACAGTTACCTACTCTATGTAAGTAACTGTTTTTTGATGCAACTTAGTAGTTACAAGTGTTATCTGACATGTAATCGTGAACTTTAATTTCACCACTGATGATTTTGGCGCGAATGTCTTTCATTTTCGCTTTCATATCTGCAGTAATTAGGCTGGCATTGTTGTCATCTAGCGCCCAATCAACACCACCATCAGACAAACCTAAAACAACCAAACCAGGTTTCCAAGTGCCTGCTGCGGCATCTTTATACGTTTTGTAAGCCGCTTGGTCTACACGTTTAACCATAGAGGTTAGCATTGTGCCTGGCTGAACATGGTTTTGGTTTGAATCTACACCAATCGCCAATTTACCTTCGTCTTTTGCAGCTTGGTATACACCGATACCTGTACCACCTGCAGCCGCAAACACAACATCTGAACCTTTAGAGAATTGGCTCTTTGCCAATTCAGAACCTTTTGTTGGATCATTAAACGCCGCACCAGTAGAGCCTGTCATATTTTGCAAAACAGTGGCATTAGAGGACTGGTATTTAACGCCTTGCTCATAACCACAAGCAAACTTACGAATCAGAGGAATATCCATGCCCCCGACAAAGCTTACAGTATTGGTTTTAGATGCCATCGCAGCCAAAGCACCAACAAGGAAGGAGCCTTCGTACTCTTTGAAAACAACAGACTGAACGTTTGGAAGATCGATGACACCATCAATAATAGTGAAGTTGATTTCAGGGAAATCTTTAGCGACTTTCTCAACCGCAGAAGTCATGTTGAAACCAACGGTAACGATAGGAGAATAACCACGTTTAGCAAGGCGGCGTAGACCTTGCTCTACCTGAGCTTCGTTCTTAGGTTCAAATTCTCGAACCTGAATGCCCGTCTCAGCCGTGTATTCTTTCACGCCATTGTAAACGCCTTCGTTAAAAGACTTATCAAATTTACCTGCTTGGTCATACACAACCGCTGGTTCTGTCGCAGCGTAAGCCATGGTTGATGAGATAGCAAGCGCTGTAACGGACGCAAGAAAGACAGCTTTCATTCCAATTCCTCTTATATATGTAATTTAGTCTAGGCAACTATAAACCCTGCCTAACTGGTCAAAAATAAACCGATTAGCAGAATACCGCAATGTAATCTGCACATTTTAAGCAACATTTTTACGTATTTACAAAAAGCCCACTCAAAAATAATCTTTTTCTGAGCATCTACTTAGTCAACAGACTAGGTAGCAATTCTTGTGCCTAACCTAAACAATTGGTCAAGATTGGCAGTTGATGCAAAAAACTGTACTACGCTGAGCTTGCCGGATTTCTTTAAGTGGCGCACTACATATGATACAAGCTTTATTAGCCCGACCATAAACAGCCAACTCCTGCTTAAAATAACCAGGCTTGCCATCACCGCCAACAAAGTCTTTTAATGTCGTTCCGCCCTGTTTAATGGCAGCTGCTAGCACCACTTTAATGCACTCAACCAAACGGGCCAAACGCACCTTACTTATCTTACCGGCCAAACGATCAGGACGAATGCCCGCTTTAAATAGCGCTTCATTGGCATAAATATTACCAACACCCACAACTACCTTGCTGTCCATAATAAAGGTCTTAATTGGAACCTTGCGACCTTTCGCTCGCGCGTAAAGCATATCAGCATTAAAAAGATCAGACAGCGGTTCTGGGCCTAAGTGCTTTATTAGCTCATGCTCGTTCCAATCTTCAGTTGTCCACAAGATAGCACCAAAGCGACGAGGGTCAGTGTATCTTAGCCACACATCATCATCGGTAAAGCAAAAATCTACATGATCATGAAATAACGGTGGCGTGTCAGCTGGCACAAAATATAAGCTGCCAGACATACCAAGATGAACAATCAAGGTGCCTTTTGACGTATGAATGCCGATGTATTTACCACGACGAGAAAGATGAGTAATTTCCTCACCTACCATTTCAGAGCTTAGCTCAGGCGTGATTAACCAGCGCAGCTTTGGCTGGCGAATATCGACCCTAGCGAGAGAGCGCCCAACTAATTTGGGTTCGATGCCACGTAAGGTGGTTTCTACTTCTGGTAACTCAGGCATAGTTAACCTCAATGATGACTAGACACACAGACAATACTGAGTAAACAAATAAAGTGCAGCTACTAATTGCCACAGAAAAAATATTGACCAAATGAACAAGGTGTTGTTACTAGATACAAAAAAACCGACTCAATGAGTCGGTTCCTTTTGACAAGAAGCAAAAATTATTTAATTTTCGCTTCTTTGTACATAACGTGCTTACGTACAACTGGATCAAACTTTTTCATTTCAAGTTTGTCCGGAGTATTTCGCTTGTTCTTGTCAGTTGTGTAAAAGTGACCAGTACCAGCAGAAGATACCATGCGAATTAGATCGCGAGCGCCTTTAGAAGCCATGATTCAGATCCTTATACTTTTTCGCCGTTAGCGCGCATTTCAACAAGAACTGTTTCAATGCCCTTTTTATCGATAATACGCATACCTTTAGAAGATACACGTAAACGGATGTAACGGTTTTCACCTTCGACCCAAAAACGGTGCCAATGAAGGTTAGGAAGAAAACGACGTTTAGTACGGCGTTTTGAGTGAGAAACGTTGTTACCTGTAACAGGACGCTTCCCAGTAACTTGACATACGCGAGACATAATTAAATACCTTTTGCTATCCAGAAAGATTATTGGAAGTGTTTCACTTCCTCAGGCGGAGCATGATTCCTTATGAATCAAAAAAATCCCATACCGAGGATATAGCGGCGCGCATTTTCCCATAAGCCAACCAATTGAGCAATTCTTTTGTTAAAAAATGATCAATTGACTCTGTCGAACAAAAAGCATCAAAGAAAAACATAATGGCGCTCCTTATCGAATCCAACGTCTACCTCTGCAGAGCCCAACTATGTTCTTCTAATACTATGTTTTTCTAAAAAGACAACGTAGCTAACACCTCCCCCACTAAACCAAGGACACTAACGAGTTTTAGCTTTCTGTCGTTGATCTAAAGATTAAGCCTTAAATTAGAATAAATTTCTTCTATTAGTAACTTAGGAACACCCCACTCTTGGGCTAAGGTCGGCCACCTAGAGACACATTCGATCGTTTCATCGACGATACTGTCAATTTTGCTCTTGCCAAATAAGGGGCTGAGTTTCTCTAGACTATAAAAATCCGCTCGCGTAAAACCATCTCTCTTTCCATTTAAACTCATCCAATGACTATTAACCCACTTACTTCCAGGCTTGTAGCTATAGGCCAAATCATAGGCAGGGGCTAAAGACCAACCCTCATTTTTCAGAATGAAAGCAAAATTTTTGGCATGATCATCATGATTCCGAGCAATAATATTAAATACCATACGCTTTAATATCTGCAGGGCATCAGTTGCAGGCAGCTTTAATTGCCGAGCCACACTGAATATTTCTGCATAGGAGAATGAGCCTGGTTTATTGTAGTCAACATGGGCCAACCCATTGAGCGTCTGGACATGGACTTTGGTATTACTTACGCGATCAAAACGCTGCGTTATAAAGTGCCGCCTGCCACCTTCTTCAAGCAACCTACAGGGCATCATTTTAATACCACAACTTTTGGCCATCAAATAATAAACAAATTCCATAGCTCCGTAACCTAAGGGATCCCCAAATGTCTCTTGGTTTTGATTGTGTTCATTTACACCATCAAATTTCATTAGGTAATGAGTAAAACCTTCAGGAACGGTCGTTTGCCCAGAGCGAACTTGAGTAAAGTCTTTATTAAATGCCAGTACAGCCTTAGGTCTTGCTCCGCCAGCACTCATACCAACAGAGAGTAACGACAGCATTGCTTCTCTTTCTTCTCGTCCATCCTTATTAAGCTCTACCTCAAATACACCACGAGAATCTAAAATTTCTTGCGCGATTGAAACAAGAGATTGAATTTCAACTTGTTGCGATGCATTTAGGCTACGAAGTTTTGTAGCGGGTGAATACTCCAGAGCTCCCATACCTCTTTTCCCAGTGTATTGAAGCCGTTGTAGAGGAGAAATGTCATTAGGAGACTTACCTTGACTTGCCACCCAAGCATTAAGAACTGAGTTACCAAAGTTATCGGGGAGAGAATCTGCTATTAAGCCTGGCAAGCCTTTAAAGGTATTAAAATCAAGTTCAGGAAAACTAAAAATCCGTCTGGATAACGGCATTTTAAGAGGAGAAAGCTCTATCCCTTTTTTTATAAAACTTGCTGTATATTCAAAAGCTCCTATGCCTTTTTCGACATCAAAGCTTACAGCCCCAACATCATGACCTTGATAAGAGACCCTAATAACTTCCATTACCATTCTAATATCCCTTTATTATTTTCTCGATGCACTCCTGACGCTCGCTGCCGTTTTTTGCCCTCTAGCTTAGCCAGCTGCAATGGTGATATTTCTTGTTTTGGCAGGAATAAATTCAATTGATCCGTTAAATTCAGTGCAATCATGATTGCCACAAACACTTCTAATTGCACTTTCCCTTTTTCGGCATTTAAAACCGTTTTCCGAGCAACGCCAGCAAGTGCCGCGACCTCAGACTGAGTCAGGTTAAGATTCAACCTAGCCTGCTTTAAACGTTCACCAAGCTCCTCAGAAAGAGCGGCCGCAGATTTTTCGATAGCCATACAAGGTTCCAATATAGTGACATTGTAAGATTAAAATAACTTTTATGTCCTAAATTTAGAACTTTCCGAACAGATCATCAAGAAAAACAACACTAAGTCCTAAAACAGTTACTTTGACACCTAAAAATCTATATAAAGTAATCAAATAGGAACTTTAAACGAAATTGTAAAATTAAATAACATACAAACTACTTCTCATTTTTCTATCATCAGACTTAAAAGCAGTACCTACACCAATCCCCTCTCCGCTAACGACACAGGCGAGCCATCACCGACGACAAAGTGATCGAGCAATCGCACATCAACGAGGTCTAGCGCACGTTTAATTTTATCGGTAATACTGATATCAGCCTGACTGGGTTCTGCGATACCGCTTGGATGGTTATGAGCCAGAATGACCGCGGCGGCGTTATATTGCAGCGCGGCTTTAACAACTTCACGCGGATATACTGCCGCGGCATCAATGGTTCCCATAAAGAGTTCTTGATAACGAATCAATCGGTGTTGGGTATCTAAGAAAAGCACCGCGA
Organism: Marinomonas sp. ef1; assembly: GCF_002806845.1. Taxonomy (NCBI): domain Bacteria; kingdom Pseudomonadati; phylum Pseudomonadota; class Gammaproteobacteria; order Oceanospirillales; family Oceanospirillaceae; genus Marinomonas; species Marinomonas sp. ef1. The sequence goes on from NZ_NHTT01000006.1 coordinate 130,717, forward strand.
AAACTTCTCGTGGAGAATGACGCAGTTGGGAAGAAAGGTAGGTTCGAACATGTTCCGCACTAGCGAACACGGTTTCGCGCATCAGCTGTTCTTGTAAATGACGCTTGGACATCTCAAGTACAGCTTGTAGCTGGGTATATTTAGCATCACCAAGGCCAAAGCCTTGGCAAAACTCTTCTCGACTGGCCGACATTAACGAACGCAACCCACCAAACTGAGTAAGTAGTTGTCGAGCAAGTTCTACCGCACTGATACCTTGCGTTCCAGTACGAAGAAAAATAGCCAAAAGCTCAGAGTCACTTAACGCGCCAGCGCCTTGCTGGATTAACTTCTCGCGCGGCCTTTCTTGCTCAGGCCAATGTTTAATACTCATGATCTACTCCTTGATACATGATAATCTTGCTCTTATTTAGACAAACAAATATAGCGGCGGCGTATATATAACCGCAAAAGGCTTCCTGCCTTATTTGTTAACCTTATCTATCACAGATCGAATTGAGAAGTTTTTTATGTCAAATCTCGCTCAAAAACGCATTCTATTAGGCATTACTGGTGGCATCGCAGCCTATAAAAGCATCGAGTTAATTCGTTTGTTAACTAAGGCTGGCGCAGAGGTGCAAGTCGTTTTAACAGAAGGCGCAAAGGCTTTTGTCACGGAAATGACCCTACAAGCGATTTCTGGCCATCCAGTACGCAGTACCTTATTAGACCCAAATGCCGAAGCTGGAATGGGACATATAGAACTGGCGAAATGGGCGGACTTAATTGTAATAGCACCCGCTTCTGCTGACTTCATGGCTCGTTATGCTCAAGGCATGGCAAACGACTTATTAAGCACCCTATGTTTAGCCACCGAATCCCCTGTTTTGCTTGCTCCTGCGATGAACCAAGCCATGTGGCGTCATCCTGCAACACAAGCCAATGCAAAACTACTGGCCGAACGAGGCGTATTAAACATCGGACCTGCTGATGGTGCTCAAGCTTGCGGTGACATTGGGCCTGGGCGCATGAGCGAGCCGAGTGATATTTTCAATGCAGTCATCACGCATTTCCAAGGTTCATCGATCAAACAAGATTTGGCGGGACAACATTGGGTGATTACTGCAGGCCCAACGATGGAAGCCATCGATCCAGTTCGCTTCATCAGCAATCACAGTTCTGGAAAAATGGGGTATGCTCTCGCATCTGCTGCGATTGCTCGTGGCGCAAGGGTCACATTAATAAGTGGCCCAGTGCAAATAGCAACTCCTGCTGGTGCAAACATCATCGCTGTAAAAAGTGCCGATGACATGCTGGCGGCTTGTGAGCGAAGCATGAACACACAAGCCGATGTGTTCATTGGTGCCGCTGCGGTTGCAGACTTTAAAATGAAAGCCGCTAGCGACCAGAAGATGAAAAAGCAATCCGATACAGATGAAATCACCCTGACATTAGTAAAAAATCCAGACATCATCGCGACACTTGCTCAACAAAAACGCGCAAAAACCATGGTTGGCTTTGCGGCTGAAACACAGAATGTGATCGAATACGCGAAAAGCAAACTGGAACGAAAAGGTCTGGATATTATCATCGCCAATGACGTTTCTCGTGCCGACATTGGCTTCAATCAAGATGAAAACCAAGTCACTGTTATTACTCAAGACAAAACTTGGTCTCCAGATAAAGCTGCAAAAAGCGAGCTAGCAAATCAACTCGTTGAATTTATTCAACAACATATTAAGTCCTCGTCTTAACACCCATCATGAATTAAGAAAAAAAGAGAAGATAACCATGAAACAAGCTATTCAATTAAAAATCCTTAGCGACAAAATCGGCAAAGAGATTCCGCTGCCAACCTACGCAACTGAGGGTTCTGCTGGTTTAGATTTACGCGCTTGCCTTGATCAAGCGATTGATCTTGCTCCGGGTGAAACGACACTACTACCAACTGGTTTGTCTATTTATATCCAAGACCCAAATCTGGCTGCGACAATTTTGCCACGCTCTGGATTAGGTCATAAACATGGTATCGTTTTGGGTAACTTGGTTGGTTTAATCGACTCGGATTACCAAGGCGAGCTAATGGTTTCCTGTTGGAATCGCGGTAATACGACATTCACTATCGAACCAGGTGAGCGTGTTGCGCAATTAGTTCTACTACCTGTCGTTCAAGCTGAATTTAATATTGTTACTGAATTCGAAAGTACTGAACGTGGCGAAGGCGGCTTTGGCCACACAGGCACAAAATAAGCAAAAAACACACGAAAAGAGTGAGATTAATTCACCCTTTTCGTGTTCGTCACCACATTCATTCACTCATCTTTCTTCACACAAACGAAATTAACTTTCATAAGTCCAAACTTCGTAAGTTTCATACAAATTTCTATAGTTAATCCTTCAAGATCACGCTATTATTTCAAACCTAAGTGGTTGCTTACACTCGTTGTCAGCCTTGGCTGTCACCGTTTTGCCATACTTAGTGAGTATATTTTGTCGTTGATAGAACAATACGCCTATCGAGTTTGTATATTTTTTTGTGCGACCCATTTTTGTTTACAGGAGTACGTAATCCGTGGCTTTTTCTCGTGAGTCTGCTTTAGATGTTGCTAAGGTTTTAAGCGAATCGCTTCCTTACATTCAACGCTTTGCTGGTAAAACGCTGGTTATTAAATACGGCGGCAATGCCATGACAGATGAAAACCTACAAGCAGGTTTTGCGCGAGATATCGTTTTAATGAAAGCCATTGGTATTAACCCTATCGTGGTTCACGGTGGCGGCCCACAAATTGGTGAAATGCTTGCTAAACTGAACATCGAATCAAAATTCATCAATGGCATGCGAGTAACCGATACCGCAACCATGGATGTAGTTGAGATGGTACTAGGCGGTCAAGTAAACAAAGAAATCGTTAACTTAATTTGTGAAGCTGGCGGTAAAGCCATCGGCATCACAGGTAAAGACAGCCGCTTCATTAAAGCGAAGAAGCTTTTTGTGAAACACCAAGCGGAAGGTATGACAGCACCAGAACAAGTGGATATTGGCCACGTTGGCGAAGTCGCCAGTGTCGACACCAGCTTCTTAAAGTTCTTTGAAAACAGCGACCTGATTCCAGTTATTGCACCAATTGGTGTGGATGACGAGGGCAACTCTTATAACATCAATGCGGATCTTGTTGCCGGTAAAGTAGCCGAAGCGGTTGGCGCAGAAAAGCTTATGCTACTGACCAATATTTCAGGCGTACAGGACAAACAAGGCAATGTGTTAACTGGATTGAGCACAGCGCAAGTCGATGCCTTGATTGCTGACGGCACGATTTATGGCGGCATGTTACCTAAGATCAGCTGCGCGCTATCAGCAGTTAATGCTGGCGTAACAAGTGCTCATATTATTGATGGACGAGTTCCACATGCGACTTTATTGGAAATATTCACCGACACTGGCGTTGGTACACTAATATCAAACACCAAAGTTGGCGAATAAGATTTTTCGCTTTTGTTGATACTATCACTTAACGATACTAGCAATTAACAACACTGGTTAGAAACTGGACACGAAAAATGAGCAACAAGAAAAACGATCGTCGCACACAGATATTGCAAGCGCTCGCTCAAATGCTAGAAAGCAGCCCAGGAGCACGTATCACTACGGCCGCTTTAGCAAAGCAAGTTGGTGTGTCAGAAGCGGCGTTGTATCGTCATTTTCCCAGTAAAGCTAAGATGTTTGAAGGTTTGATCGAGTTTATTGAGGAAAGTCTCTTCACGCGCATCAACCGTATCGTACAAGAAGAAAGTAACGTGATTGCTCGAATAGAGATGATAGTCACACTAGTACTAGGATTTGCTGAACAAAACCCTGGTATGTGTCGTTTGCTAACAGCCGATGCGTTAGCAGGCGAAACTGAGCGTTTACGCGTTCGTATTACCCAAGTATTTGATCGCATTGAAACCCAGCTAAAACAAGTTATTCGTGAAGCAGACTTGAAACAAGGTTTACGACCTGCGATGGGCGTTGCGCCTTGTGCAAATTTCCTGATAGCTATTATCGAAGGAAAAATACGCCATTACGTTCGTAGTGAGTTCAAAGTTAAGCCAATGGAAATTTGGCCCGAACAATGGACAGTATTGGCACAGAACTTGATGCTAAATCGCTAAGGCTTGAGAAAAACCTCAAACCTTAGTATTTGTATTAGCATTAAATGCCGTATTGAAGGCGATATGCTTTAACGGCATCAAGATGTTTAGCAAATTCAGGAGAATCCTGTTCTGCCAAATACGTCATGATGTCATTTAAAGATACGATACTAATAACAGGCATACCGAAGTCACGTTCGACTTCTTGGATAGCAGACAATTCACCTTGGCCTCGTTCTTGACGATCCAAGGCGATAAGAACACCAGCCGGAAGGGCATTGGCTTGTTGAATAATAGCCATCACTTCTCGAATGGCAGTTCCTGCAGTAATAACGTCATCGATAATCATGACGTTACCAGCTAACGGAGCACCGACTAGAGAACCGCCTTCACCGTGAGTTTTTGCTTCTTTACGGTTGAAAACGTATGGTGTGTCTACATTATGATGATCATAGAGAGCAACAGCTGTGGTCGTTGCCAATGGAATGCCTTTATAGGCAGGGCCAAATAGAACATCAAATGGAACATTTGCTTCCATTAATGAGGTTGCGTAAAAGCGCCCTAATTTAGCTAATGCTTGCCCAGAACTAAATAGGCCTGCATTAAAAAAGTAAGGACTTACGCGACCTGATTTAAGCGTAAATTCGCCAAAGCGCAGCACGTTTTGTTCAATAGCGAATTCGATAAAGTCTCTTTGGTAAGGTTTCATGCCAACTCCAGAAAGATAATAAATAGTACACAACAAAGCGCCGCCAAGAACGAGCGAAGCCATGCCAACATTGGATAGGCGCTAATATAACACACGGCTAGGAATTGTAGGGACCAGAAATGAAGGTCATCAGCCTTAATGTAAACGGTATAAGACAAGCAGCAGAACGCGGCTTTTTTGAATGGATGGTTCGTCAGGACCCAGATGTTGTGTGTCTGCAAGACATACAGGCAGATGAACGCACACTAAATGACAGTGTGTTTTTCCCACCTGGGTATAACACATACTTCTTTGACTCGATGGAAAATCCAGAGCAAGCAGGTGTGGCTATCTATTGCAAAACCATGCCTAAAGCCATTATGACTGGCATGGGATTCCCTGAATGCGACTTTGAAGGTCGTTTTATTCAAGCGGATTTCGATAAAGTCAGCATTGGAGCTTTCTTGACACCTCACGGTTCAAACCACGAGGAAACGCTGCAAGAACATAAGTATCGTTTTATGGAAGGTTTTAAAAACCATCTCATTAAAACTCGTCGCAAGCGTCGTGAATTTATTTTCTGCGGTACAGCCAATGTTGCTCGTTCACCGATCGATGTGAGCAGCTGGTTCGTCAATCAACGTAACTCTGGCTTTTTACCAGAAGAACGTAAGTGGATAAATGAAATTTTCAATGAGCTGGAATACATCGACGCTTTCCGCCAAGTAAACAAGCAAGACAAGCAATATACTTGGTGGCCAGATTATGAACGTGCATGGAAATTAGATGAAGGTGGTCGTTTAGATTACCAAATCACCACTCCAGGCATCAAAAATCTGATCCAAGGCGGCACGATTTATAAAGGCCAACGATTTTCAGATCACGCGCCATTAATCATGGAATATAATATTGATTAAGCGCTGCATCAATTCCAATGAAAGAGCACAGTTTTTTCATTGGAATTGAAAATCAAAAACTAAAAAGCCCGCTAGGTGTGACTTTTAATATTTAAACAGTCAACACCAGCGGGCTTTTTTTTATGTATTAAACTGTCTATGGAGTCTTTGTAGAAAGTTATTCGTCCACCAGAGACTTGCTCTTCACTTTTAACTTAAGCTGATGAATTCCACCGACTGGAATGCTATAAGCATCGCTAAGCGCGTTACCAGCCTCGACACAGACGAAACGACGATAGTCATCATCTTCCATATCAGTGCGCTGCTTAGCAATTTCTGCACCTGGGTTCCACAACACAGTACTGTTACTACCTTCTGTGCTAATCACCAATCTTCTTTGCAACCCAGCATCTAGGATTTCACATTTTTCTGGAGCAGAAGTATACACCCTGTCCATGTGATCACATGGTGTCACTGCACCTTGTTGCAACTTCTGACTGCTATTATCAAACTTATCGACATAACTTACTTGATCTAAGCCATGCACTTCAGCCGTTTGGTTATCTGAAACATTAAAATAGGTGTGCAAAGCTTCGCTAATTAGCATCGGCTTATCGGATAGATTCGCCGCCGAGAAATTCACTCGAAAACCCTTATTAGAGAAACGAAAGACTTGTCGTAACTCAAAGGCAAATGGCCACATCTCTTCGATCAAAGGATGATCTTCTGAAGCCAAACGAATGACGATTTTCACATCACCATTTTTAAAACGCCCTGCCTCAATGAATTCCCAGCGAAAATAACGAGCAAGACCGTGTGCAGGGAAATCCGCATGCGTCTCATTAGCACCAAACCAAGGCCAACAAACAGGAACACCAAAGTGGCGACGCCCAAAACGGCCTTCACCACCAGGATTTGTCGATTGAAATAACAGATCCTCTTGACCCGCAGGAATGAAGCTTTCCAAATGCCCGCCCCATAAGGCAATGACCGCACTAAAGCCTGGTTGCTCAATGACGATCTCGTCGCACTTTCTTAAGCTTGCTGGGCGTATTTCACCACCCAATTCTTCCAACTCTTGCATCAGTCGGCCATTCATCAACAACTCCATTAAAGTAATTTCGTACGCCCATATTAACTTTAGATGCCATGATTACAATAGTTTGAGCTTATACTGACAATATAACAAAACGGATAACCTTGTTGTGTATCAATAAAGACTTAACCTGATCGCACTTTTACGCTATAAAACACAGCAACTTAGGGCACGTTTTCATTATCGTTAACGTATGCTGCTTTCATTTTAAAAGGTGTCATATTTTTTATGAATCAACAGAACGAACCCAAAATGGTCATTGGCTGCGACGAATGGTGCGCATTTCCTTCCCTTAATATCCCAGCGATTAAAGCACGAGTAGATTCGGGCGCAAAAACGTCATCAATGCATGCAATCAATATCGTACGTTTTTCTCGTGATGGTGAGAGCTGGGTAAGCTTTGAAGTTCACCCTTTACAAAAAAATCGTAAAGTAACCGTGCATTGCGAAGCACAGCTTGTTGATCAAAGAGTCATTAAAAGCTCTAGCGGAGACAAAGAAAGCCGCCCAGTCATTCGCATACCCCTTTCTCTTGGCGGTATCTCATGGGAAGCAGAAGTCACGCTAACCAATCGTGACAGCATGGGCTACAGAATGTTACTTGGGCGGGAAGCAATGAATGGACGCGTTCTCATCGACCCTGAGGGCCTATGCCTACAGGGTGACAGGCAGGAAGAAAACTTGGTAGAGCTCTATAAAATCCCGGCGAAAAAAACTGCAAAGAAGAAACAGTAAAAAATCGCCTTCCTTATTTCCACCGAATACACAAAAGGAAGGCACTTTTCCTATTTAGAGAACGCTGCTTATATTTAGAAAGAGCTATTTAGATAGAGCTTGACTCAAACGTCGTAATTTCTGGTTAGCGGAAGATAACGCCATTTTATTGGTTGCAATATCAGTCACATCATAGACGACCAAGCAAATATTCTTGATTGATCCATCTGGACTCGATATCGGGCGTATTGCCACATTCTGATACATTTTATCCGCAATTCCAGTAATTGGGCGATAGCTCTTAAATGGAAATAAGTAAGGTCGCTGCTCCCACGATATAAAAATCGGTGTTTTCAAACCAAAAACATTATCTAACTTCTGGTGTAACCACCCCGTATCTAATTCTGGATAAAGAGTGAGTAGAGATTGCTGCTTCGCTATCGATGAACTAATACCGCTATGGTTTTCCATAAAATTATTCCATAGCTGCACCCGATATTTCGAATCCAAGACCACAAGCCCGACATCGATATGATGAAGCATATCGAACATCCAGTGAAGATCTGCCATTCCTTCTGCTTCATTACTCATTCGTCTTCCTCAACCAAAAAGGACAATAAATTTTCTAGTGTCGGCACAGAATCCTCGGTGAAAAGCATAATTAAGTCACAACTAATTTGATAGTTTTCCACTTCATAAACAATTTCAACCGCTAACGTTCTTTTCCACGTAGCTTTCTTTTCGTTAATCAAGTCTGCAATTTTAACGTGTTGACCCAGTAATAACGGATGACTATGACTAAAATCGATATTAAGCTGCTTGCCAATGGCGGACATAAAAGGGCCCACCAAAACAGAAGACACATCCATCAAGAGCTCTGTTTCTAACTCTCTAGTAATGGTGTCCGTTACGCCTAAAAGTTTCGCCATATCAGGGAAACTGGAATCACTAAAAATAAGCAGTGTTTCAAATGCAATACCAGAACCAACAAAACCTTGTGAAACCGCTGAACAGCTGTCATCTTTAACACTGTAATCAAGTGCCATTTGCAGTTCGCCAACCTCCAAAATATTAACTCTCGGAACCGGCAATTTAATAAATACATTCAGCATCTCTGCTAAAACACTAGCAGCACGCCCCATGGCAATATTCGAAATTTCTTGCAAGCATTCGTTAAGCGTAAACTGCTCTGCAGCTGTAGGCTGATCGACAACAACCTTATTTTGCTTATCATCATTATCAGTTGAAAAAAGTCCCAAAGAAATTAGTAAGCTACGTAGTTCTTCTGCGGATGCTGGCTTTTTATGAAAGGCAATTGCTCCCATATCCTTTACCCGCTGAATGGCCTTTGGTTGAACATCACCAGACACAACGATGACAGCAGGTGACGGATTAAAAGACCGCAAGACTTCAAGGGTTTCATAGCCGTCTTTCACCGGCATATTTAAATCTAAGAATAAAATATCAAAAGCAGAAGACGATAATATATCCAGTGCTTCTTGACCGTCTTCAGCAAACTCGACTTCGACATCCCAGTCTATCGGTAATATTCTTGCTAATTGCTTACGCGCAATTTTTGAATCGTCACAAATCAGTACTCGTGTACTCATTACCACTCTCTTTTTGATCAGTACCATATACTACATACTATGACACTTAAGACCTTGTTTTTAAAAACACAAAAATGTTACGTCACGTAACCAGAATTAATCCAAACCGCATTTAATTATCTTATTTAAAGATAGCACAAACTTTTTTTGTCACTTAAGTCTGTGAATTTAAACAAAAGACAACAAAGCTCTAGCAACTAAACGCTCATCGTACTTATGCTGCTTTTCAGTAATCAATGGCGTTCTTATAACAACAACATTTAGACCATTCAATAATTGGCTGTCTAGCTCGCCATAATTATATGAATCATCAAGTAACAGATAATCCAATGCTGAGTACAAACCAGTAACCTCTGTATCGGCCATAACCGTAGAAACTAAACGTTTTACTCGCTCCATTAATGACAAGCCATGTTGCTCTGGGTCAGTACCCAAATTGGGCAAATACACTTTAGGGTTAGGGTTTTGGCAAATCGATCTACCAACACCCTCGGGCAAAAGATTGGCAAGTAAACTGCTATAAAAGCTACCTGGTGGATAACAAATCAAGTCAGCACTTTCGATGGCGTCTTTACGATCATCCGCGATATGACAATTCGTCGGCACAATATTACGTAAACCTTTGTTTAACCACATTCGCTTTATCGGGCTAGACAGTTCATCAGTTTCTTTTCCCGTAATCCTATGCTGCCCTAAGACAATTTCGCCGCTATCAAGTTCGACACCCAAATGCAAGCTAGCATCCAGTGTCGTTTTCACTTCGCCTAAAGCTTTAACTAATCGCGAAAACAAAAAAACGATCGGATCCAACTGCTGCTGATTATTTAAATATCCACCAGCCATTATCAGATTACCAATACTGGCACCGCGCAAATCAAAATCAGCATGAATACGTGCTTGAGTCACCGCTAAATGCGTTTGAATCAAGGCTTTCATCGGGTTAGGAATACACTCAATTAACGGATGCTCACCCAACACCAACAGCTGCAACTGCTCTCTTAATGCTAACGCTTCCGCTTGCTGAGGAAGACGATGCGTAAATAAATCATATACTTCTGGCTGACCCATTACGGTTTCATCTGCTAACGCCATTAAGCGACTGCGCAAATCTCCGACCGCAGGAATATCAAATTCAGCACGCAATCGTGCAGAACTGCCACCCGAATCAAAAGGTGTCACTAAGTGTACTGAATGATGAGTGTATTCTTTAAACACTCGACTAATTTTATTCAAAGCCGAGCCACCACTAAAAAACAATACCTTTGGGCCTTGCTCAGGCAAGCTCTGATAACGATGAACACGGACGAGATCAGGCATAATCATACGACGCCAAATACGCATAGAGCTTGTCATACAAATCCTCATCTATATAAAACCAAAATAGAAACAACGTTATAATAGCAAATCAAAAAACAAAGCGTTGTGACAATATATTTAAATGGGTGAGTATTATCTTCCCATCCTACAGGGTGCTAAAATGTCTAATGAGAAATAAACAATAGCACGTATTACCAACAGGAAACGTCATGGAAACCAAAACCTCGGGGTCATCACTTAGCAAAGCGTTAAACATGCTCAACCATGTTTGCACGTCTCCGGTACCCTTACGTTTTGCTGAATTAGTTGATCTTTCAGAACTCCCTAAAGCTACCGCTCATCGGCAATTAAACACCTTACTCGAACATGGTCTAGTCCGCTTCGACGAACACAAACAAGCCTATTATCCAGGGTATGGATTACTTGCTCTTGCTCATCGCACTTGGGCTAATTTAGATATTCGAGATATTGCCGCTGAGCCGATGCGAGACTTATGGTCAAGCACACAAGAAACCATTCACCTTGCTGTCCTAGATGGCTCTGATGTGATTTATATTGATAAGCTAGAAAGCCCAAAAAGTCTGCGGCTGTACTCTGCAGTTGGCAAAAAAGGTCCTGTCTATTGCACAGGTGTTGGTAAAGCCATGCTAGCTTTTTTACCAGACGATAAACAACAAGCAGTCATCGACACTCAAGCATTTTTTCGCCACACAGAACATACATTGACCTCTTCTGAAGCCCTAAAAGCCAATCTAGAACTTATTCGAACAACGGGTATTTCTCTCGACTTAGAAGAACATGAAATAGGTATAAAGTGTGCAGCGGCACCGATTTTCAATTCACGCAATGAAGCCGTGGCAGCCATTAGTGTGACAGCTCCCGCTTTTCGTACCAACGATGACGTTTATGAAGAAATGAAAGTACAAGTCAAACAAGCAGCAGATACCATTTCAAAACGATTAGGCGCCTGCGAATAAGTAATAAAGACACTTTATTTTCACAGGGAAAACGATCATGGCAATGACAGGCTTACTAGCACTTCTTGATGACATCACTACATTGCTGGACGATGTTGCTGTTTTCTCCAAAGTCGCGGCCAAAAAAACCGCCGGCGTACTAGGTGATGATCTTGCGTTAAACGCCGAACAAGTTTCAGGTGTCAAAGCAGATCGTGAATTGCCTGTCGTCTGGGCGGTGGCCAAAGGCTCCTTTCTTAACAAACTAATTCTTGTGCCGTTAGCGCTAGCCATCAGCGCGTTTATACCTTGGCTGATTCAGCCTTTATTAATGGCCGGCGGCTTGTATCTGTGTTTTGAAGGCGTGGAAAAAGTCCTTCACACTTTTAAAGACAACCATGAAGAAAAAGAAACACTAAGAAAAAACGTCAAGCAAGCGAACTCAGCGAAAGAGCTATTAGCCCTAGAAAAAAGCAAAGTGAAAGGCGCTATTCGTACCGATTTCGTTTTATCGGCCGAGATTATCGTTATTGCCCTTGGCACTGTGGCGGGACAAAGCTTATTAACACAAGCCATTGTCGTTAGCCTGATCGCCGTTATTGTCACCGTCGGTGTATATTTCTTGGTTGGGTTAATCGTGCGTCTTGATGATATTGGCTTACACCTAAACCAATCAAACACAGTATTCGTCAAACAACTTGGTTTAGTCATATTGAAAGGCGCGCCAATGCTGATCCGCCTTTTGACCATCGTCGGCACCATTGCTATGTTCTTAGTTGGCGGCGGTATTTTTGTTCATGGCTTGCCAACTTTGCACCATCTTGCTGACATGGCAGTGTCTGGTGAAATCGCCCAAATCCCACTTGTTACAGGCTTAATAAACACAGGCATTAGCTTCTCAGTTGGCTTAATTCTAGGTGGCGTTGCCGTTGGCATTGCTTCACTTTTCAATAAGATAAAAGATAACAAGAAAAAAACCTAAGAAACCACACGACAAGCAATAATTTAAGCTTGTCGTGCAGAAAGAATAAACTCAGCTAGTTCGGCAAAACCCAAGCCGCCCGGTTGCGTCGTCTGATAACGAGGATGGTGACTCATAATCGACAAGTGCTCGGCGATATTTGCCACACCGACACTCAGTGGAAAACGCGCAAACATACTTTCATCGTTAGGCGCATCACCAACGTAGAGCACTTGCTCTTGCTGCTGCGCTTCACTCAAGCCATATACATCGCCTAACACGCGCTGCGCCATGGAAAACTTATCGTAACCTTGCGAACACACATTAATGTGTATCGAACTAGCCTTAGCGTTTAAACCCATAGCAATCAGAGCTGCCAAACAAGCCTCTTTGTCGGCTACTGCAGCGGGTTTAACGTCTTGAGCGTAATCAATTGCCACGTCAGTGAGTCGATAAGCTTGGTCTCTTGCCAAACGTAAACGCGGGAATTGGGTTAGAACCTGATTCACCTGAGTCAATATGTGCGCTTGCTCTGCACGCATTTCTGACTCATCACGCCAGAAAGAGTACGTCAGATGACGGTCTGCAGTTCTACCAATAAAACATGCGCCACCTTCTGTAATCACCCCATCAACAGGAAGTGCTCTGGCAATCATATCAGACCAACCAGCACAACCGCCCGTTACTGGAATCACCTTAATGCCATTCGCCTCCAGTTGCGCCAGAGCCCGTAATGTTTCAACAGGTAGCTGACCTTCCCATGTCAGCGTGTCATCAAAGTCGGTTAAGATAAAACGCAAACCTTGACATGCACTTTTATCTATAGAGGAAAGTTCTAAAGCAGAAAGCTCTAAACCAGAAGAGCCTAACGAAGAAGAAACAGATATCGACATATTCGTCCTAAGAACAGAGTTGAATTTGAACACCATGAGAGGTGAGTAAATGGGTTTGCGATTCGGTTAGCACATCACTAAAAAGCCAATCTATCGCCGAAAAAGGCTGTACCCGCGCCATTGCTTTGCGTCCCCACTTATGTTGATCGGCGACCAACAAACTGTGACGACTTTGTTCAACCAACACTCGACTTACCGCCGCTTCCTCAGGGTCAAAATCCAATATCCCTTGATCTTCATCCATGCCTCCACAGCCTAATACGCCGTAGTCGAAATAGTATTGGCGCAATCCAGATAAGGTCTCTTCACCGACTAAATCATGATGACGATGGCGTAATTTTCCTGCCAGCACACGCACTCGAACATCAGGGTAATCACCCAAGATGCTCGCCACGGTTAAGTTGTTGGTAAAGACTTGCAAATTATTATGCGACACCAAAGCTTTCGCCACGTATTCGACCGTTGTACCGATACCTAAAAACACCGAGGCGCCGTCAGGAATAATCTGTGCAACCTGAGCAGCAATTGCTTCTTTCGCATCACTGTTCAAAAATTGACGATGATCAAAAGGCAAATTTTCCGTACTAGAAACCGGAGCAATACCGCCATGAGTACGACGAACAAGATGACGCTCAGCAAGCTGATTAATGTCTTTACGAATGGTCTGTGATGACACGTTAAAACGTGCCACCATGTCTTCCACCAATAACGCGTCTTCTTGTTGCACCCAGTTTAATATCTGGTTTTGTCGCTCATTCAAACCCACAAAATAGCCCTAGTGAAATTATTAAAAAAACAGCTCAGCCACAGAAAAGGCTAAGCCGATAAAAAAGCAAACTTCGTTGGGTCATCGGTAATTACCGCATCCATTCCCCATTCCCAATGCGCTTCCACTTTTTTAGGATCATTAGCGGTATAACACAGCAATTTATATCCAGCCGCTTTTACCGCTCGCGCCTGAGTTTCGGTCAATCGTGAGTAATCACAATTCAAGCTATAGGCTCTAATAGATGCAAGCTGCTCTTGCCAGTCATCAGGGATGTATTCATACAAAGGAGCAAGATGTCGCTGGGCATCAATCTCATAACAAAGTTCTAACGCCGCTAAGTTAAAACTAGAAATCATCAACTTATTGTTGTCTTCCCAGTGATCACGCAACATCGCCATGACCGCAGGCACAATATTTTCCACGTCTGCGCTATCGTGTTTAATCTCAAGGTTCAAACCAAGGCCCAACGATTGAATACATTCCAGTGCGTCCAATAGAGTTGGCACTTTCTCTCCTGCGAATTTTTCTGAGAACCAAGCACCAGCATCCAATTCAGCCACTTCAGTAGGACGAGCATCGCGAGTTAAGCCAGTCCCATTGGTGCAGCGATCCAGTGTGTCATCATGAAAAATAACCAGACCACCTTCGGCAATTAAATACACATCAATTTCTACCCAAGTCGCGCCGACTTCGGCTGCCGCTCGAATAGACGCCAAGGTATTTTCTGGCGCCAATAATGCAGCACCACGATGCCCCATTACTTTGGTATTTAGTACCTTATCTTTAACAATATAACCTGTTGAAACACTGCCGTTTTCCATATCGACCTCACAATCGTTGTTGAGTTTTTGCGTCAAATAAGTGCCAATGCGACACTGGCGCCGTTAACCACATAAGGCTATTCACCTCCGGTAAATGTGGCCCTGATAAACGTACCACCATCGGCTCGCCATTACCTAATTCAGTCTCTATTTTGCCGTGAATTAGAGTCTCTGCTCCCAAGGATTCTACTGCCAGTATACGCAAAGCGAAATCGGCGTTATGCTCATCGCTCACTTCTAAATGCTCGGGACGAATCCCCCAAACAATACCCCCTCGATGTTGATGAGAAAGCGGCAACGTTAAGGCTTCAGAGATTTTAATACCTTGCTCTGTAAGATTTGCATTGATCAAGTTCATCGACGGCGAGCCAATAAACGCTGCGACAAAAGGTGTTGCAGGTTTATTGTATAAATCCATTGGCGTACCAATTTGCTCTGCCTTCCCTTTGTTTAACACCACCAAGCGATCCGCCAAGGTCATGGCTTCCACCTGATCGTGGGTAACATACAAGGTCGTAGTGCCTAACTTGCGCTGTAACTGACGAATCTCGACGCGCATCTGCACTCGCAACTTAGCATCTAGGTTAGACAAGGGTTCATCAAATAAAAACACTTTCGGATCTCGAACCATAGCGCGCCCCATGGCAACACGCTGACGCTGACCACCGGATAATTGACGCGGTTTACGCTGTAGCAATTCAGTTAAACCCAACATAGTCGCCACATCAGTGACTTTTTCTTCAATAAGATTTTTTGCCATTCCGCGGTTTTTCAAGCCATAGGCCATGTTGTCGTACACAGACATATGCGGGTACAAGGCGTAATTCTGAAACACCATGGCGATGTCACGTTCAGCAGGTTCTTTTTCATTCATGCGCTCGCCACGAATGCGTAGCTCGCCAGTCGAAATGCTTTCTAACCCCGCCACCATGCGTAACAAGGTAGATTTGCCACAGCCTGATGGACCAACTAAAACAATAAACTCACCTTCTTCAATCGATAAATCTACGCTTGGAATCGCGTGATAACCATTAGGATAGGTCTTACCAACTTTTTCTAAAATAACGTCCGTCATTACTACTTCTCCGAATCCACTAAGCCTTTAACAAACAGCTTCTGCATGCCAATCACCACCGCAACCGGTGGCAACATCGCTAATAAGGTGGTTGCCATAATTTGGTTCCATGCGATATCACCATCGGTCACCGACAACATGCGCTTTATACTCATTACCAAGGTGTAATAAGCGTCGTCTGTGGTGATCAACAAAGGCCATAGATATTGATTCCAACCGTAAATAAACAAGATCACAAACAAGGCCGCGATATTGGTTCTAGACAGCGGCAACAAAATGTCAAAAAAGAAACGCCACGGCCCAGCACCATCCATTCGAGCGGCTTCCACCAGCTCGCCCGGAATACTTAAAAAGCACTGACGAAACAAGAAAGTCGCCGTCGCACTGGCAATCAGTGGCAAGGTTAACCCCGTGTAGCTGTTAAGCAGATCCAGATTCGCCACCACCTCGTAAGTAGGTACAATTCGTACCTCAACAGGCAGCATTAAGGTCATGAAAATGACCCAAAAACAC
Source organism: Marinomonas sp. ef1 (assembly GCF_002806845.1). Classification (NCBI taxonomy): domain Bacteria; kingdom Pseudomonadati; phylum Pseudomonadota; class Gammaproteobacteria; order Oceanospirillales; family Oceanospirillaceae; genus Marinomonas; species Marinomonas sp. ef1. The sequence continues at coordinate 147,136 of NZ_NHTT01000006.1, forward strand.
AGGTTACGAAACGGGAAGCGAAAGAACACAATCGCATAAGCCGACAACAACGAAATGGCGATTTTGCCGAAGGTAATCCCCAGCGCCATGATCAAAGAGTTCAGCATCATAAACCAGACTGGCGTATCCACGCCGTTACCGGCTTTTTCAAACAATACAGTGCCCCAAGTTTCCGCACCAGCATCGCCGAACCACAAAGGAATATGCCCAGCACCAAAAGCTGATGCAGGATGAGTCGATGCCACCAGCGCCATCCAAACAGGCAACGCCACTAAAGCAATACCCGTTAATAACGTTGCATGACTAGCAAAGGTTAACCAAGGTCGATTTTCGATCATGAGTACTGCACCTTACGCTCAATAAAACGAAACTGAATGACCGTCATCAAACCGACAATCGCCATTAGCACAACAGATTGCGCCGCAGATCCACCAAGATCTAAGCCGACAAAACCGTCATTAAACACTTTATAAACCAAGGTAGTCGTACTTTGACCAGGACCACCTTTGGTGGTCGCATCGATCACCCCGAAGGTTTCGAAGAAGGCATACACAAGATTCACCACTAACAAGAAAAACGTTGTTGGCGACAATAAAGGAAAGACAATTGTCCAAAAGCGCTTGAAGGGACTCGCTCCATCAATCGCCGCCGCTTCAATAAGCGAACGTGGCACGGCTTGTAAACCAGCGAGGAAGAATAAAAAGTTGTAGCTAATTTGCTTCCAAGTAGAAGCTATCACCACCAATATCATGGCTTGGTTACCATTAAGGTAATGGTTCCAATCGACACCAGCAGACTTCAACCATAGGGCAATCGGCCCCATGCTCGGATCAAATAAAATCCACCACAATACACCAGCTAAAGCAGGCGCAACGGCATACGGCCAGATTAATAATGTCTGATACGCCAGTTTGCCGCGGATCACTCGATCCGCCATCACGGCCAACAACAGCGCCAAAGACATACCCACAATGGCAACAGAAAAACTGAATACCAAAGTAGTTAACATAGACTGGTAATACAAAGGATCAGTAAATAAGGCTGCAAAGTTTTCTAAGCCAATAAATTCACGACTCAAACCGAATGCGTCTTCTTGGTAAAACGCTTGTTCTAAAGCTTGCTCAGCAGGCCAAAGAAAGAAAATCGCCGTCACCAACAACTGTGGTAATAACAACAGCCAAGGCAGGCCTTTTTGGGGGAAGGTAACCGTCATCGGACAATCCAAAAAAAGAGAACGACAAATTAAAAAAGAAAAACAATTTAAGTAAGACCTTTGTACGAAGTCGCAAGTAAAGGTCTCTATAAAAAAACGCCCTTATGCGTTAAAACATAAGGGCGTAGATTTTATTTAATCGTTCGCTTTTTCGAATTTACGAAGCTGCGCATTACCACGCTCAACCGCTGTATTCAGTGCAGTTTGCGCGTCTACATCACCACTCCATACAGACTCTAGTGCTTCGTCGATAACACCACGAATCTGCACAAAGTTACCCAAACGCAAACCTTTGGTGTTTGCCGTTGGTGTGCCCGTTGTCATTTGAGTAACACCCGTTTCTGTACCAGGATTCGCCTTGTAGAAACCTTGCTCTTTCGTCAAATCGTATGCCGCTTTAGTAATTGGCAAGTAACCAGAAAATTGGTGCCAATCCGCTTGCACAGAAGCTTTCGACAAGTAACTTAGGAAAGAAGCTACACCTTTGTACTCTTCTTTAGAATGGCCTTGCAACACCCATAAAGATGCACCACCGATAATAGTGTTAGAAGGCTGTTTTACCTTACCTTCCCAATAAGGAAGCTCGGCAACACCGAAATCGAATTTCGCATTACGCTTAATACCTGCATAACCTGCAGAAGACTCGGTAAACATGGCGCATTCTTGGCTATAAAATTTAGCCGCACCGTCATTGGTGCGGCCAGAATAGCTAAAAATACCGCTCTTCTGCCACTCGCCCATTTTCTGTACGTGAGCAACTTGCAATGGCCCATTAAATTTCAATTCTGTTTTCAAACCACCAAAGCCGTTATCCAAAGAAGCAAATGGCACATTGTGACGAGCACTTAGGTTTTCCAATTGAATCCAAGACTGCCAAGCCGTTGTGAAACCGCAAGTCACGCCAGACGCCAGCAATTTATTAGAAACACTTTCTACATCTTGCCATGTTTTTGGCGCTTGGCTAATACCCGCTTTTTTGAACAAATCTTTGTTGTAATACAGTACTGGAGTAGAACTGTTGAAAGGCATAGAAAGCATTTGACCATCGCTGTTCGAGTAATAACCCGTAACTGCACTCAAGTAAGCACTTTCATCAAACGCCTGACCTGAATCTTTCATCAGTTTATATACTGGATAGATAGCGCCTTTTGCCGCCATCATACTGGCGGTACCCACTTCAAAGACTTGAACGATAGCCGGTTGCTGTTTCGCACGAAACGCGGCAATAGCTGACGTCATTGTCTCGGTATAATTACCTTTATAAACTGGTTTCACTTCATAAGCGTCTTGAGAGTCATTAAACGCTTTGGCGATTTCATTTACTTTTTCGCCATTTGCACCACCCATTGCATGCCACCATTCTATTTCTGTGGCGGCAAAGCCTGAACTCGCAATAGATAAACCAACAACAACTGACGCTAACTTCAAATTATGCATTTCCGTGTTCCTCACAATGAGTTTTTATTAGAAAAGAAAGAACGACTATAGAAAGAAAATGTTTCACTTTGATGATAGTTAGGTTTCATTTGAAATACAATTACAATTCAAATGAAACTTTTTGACGAATAAACAGAAGAGAAATAGGCAAAAACAGCAGAAATGAAAGAAAAATAAGTGAAAACGAAAGCACTATGAAAGGTTATTAAAAGATCTATTAGATAAAATTTAACGCAAAACTTCTTGATTAAGGGCAAGCACTAAGGCCTTAAACTCATCATTCAAAGTCACATAGCTAGTCGGAAACAGGCCACTTTCACGCTTTATCGAGAGTTTTTCCATCTCGGCAATTAATCGACAAAAACGATAACCAGACACTTCCAACGCAGCACCTTTTAAACGATGCGCCACCAGAGCGAAATTATCCCAATCCTCATCTGCCATATGAGCCTGCAGCACTCCTAACAAGGTCGTTGCTTCTTTAACAAACTCCACAGCAACCAATGTCATTAATTCGTGGTTGTAGGCCAGACGACTCTCGTAATCTGTATTATCAAATACCTTAGGCTCAAACATGACAAAGAATCTCCATCTCAATACTATTCCCTAAGGAAGCCATTTTGTGAGTATTGCGATCAATTTATCTTGTGAAATCGGTTTTGCAATATGATCATTCATTCCTGCTGCAAAACATTCGTCTTCATCGCCTTTCATGGCATTAGCACTAAGAGCAACAATCGCTACATCAGAAGGCGTTTGAGCATCGGTAAACTGGCGAATGGTTCGAGTCGCTTCATAACCATCCATTACCGGCATCTGGCAATCCATGAAGATCATATCAAATTGAGTTGATTGGGCTTGCTCAACAGCTTTCTGACCGTTTTCCGCCACCACAACTTCTACGCCATATAAATTCAGCAAACCACGGGCAACAATCTGGTTGGTTAAATTGTCTTCCGCCAATAGAACTTTGGCTGTAAATATTGGCCGTCCATCTGGTGTTTTTTCTACGTCTTTCGCCGCCATCACAGGCTCTCCTTCAACTAACTGTTTTAGATTTTCAAAAACGTCCAGTAACGGCTGCTGAAATACGGGTTTCGTTAAAGAAGCATCGTACTTCTCTTTATCAAAATCCATACTTGAACGTCCTTGTAGTAATACTTGCTTAATCGCATTCTTCTTACAGAACACTTCTAATTCAGAAACTTCAGAAACAGCCGAAACGACATCTGAGTCCAGTAATATACAATTTCCTATCCATTCACTATCAGCAAGCGCACCGTTAACACTGTCGTAAGCATTGTAAATGACACCAAATGAATCGAGCAATGCAGCAACATACTCGCGACCAGTTTTATTACGATAAATTAACGTCACTCTAACCGCCGATTCTGAAGCATAACTGGCCACAGAAGTATGCTCCATAGCAGACACAAGCGTGAGTGGTATACGAAACCAAAAAGATGAACCTTGACCTTCTACCGAGTTTAAACCTATTTCACCATCCATGGCTTGGATGATTTCTTTACTGATTGCTAAACCCAATCCAGTGCCACCAAACTTGCGTGTTGTCGAACCATCGGCTTGTTTAAAACGCTGGAATAAATGGCTTTGATTCTCTTTAGAAATACCAATTCCAGAGTCTTCAATAACAATACGCAAAATAACACTATCATCTGCTAGCGGCTCAATCGCAAATCGCAACGCCACTTCACCCTCTTGAGTAAATTTAACCGCATTACCCATCAAATTAACCAATACTTGCTTGATGCGTAATCTATCTCCAAACAACGTAACATTAGGAATAGGTGTCGTTGGCGAATTTAATATAATGCCTTTCTCTTCGGCTTTTAAAACAAAGATATTGGTCACTTCTTCAATTAACGCACGTAACTCAAAATCCTGTTTATCTAATACTAAAGTTCCCATCTCAATCTTAGACAAATCTAAAATATCATTAATAATATCCAGCAAGGATTCCGCACTCTGCTGAGATATTTTTGCTAAATTCGACTGCTCAGGCTGCAGTTTCGTATTCATCAACAAAGACAAACAACCAATAACGCCATTTAATGGTGTACGAATTTCATGGCTCATATTTGCCAAAAACTCACTCTTAGCGCGGTTGGCTTCTTGCGCTTCTTCTTTGGCTTTACTCTGCTCTAGTTCAGACGCTTTTAAATGCTCGTTTGCCAACTGCAAATCTCGCGTCCTTAATCTCACTCGATTTTCAACTTCCGCTGTATGGCTACTCACAATCAATAAAAACCAACCAAACAATCCCGTGAATAAAAAGCCACAAGCTAAAACGAATTTTACGATCCAAGGCTGTTTGAAAAAGTAACTGTCACTAACTTGATACAACTGCCAGGTTTTACCACCGACATTAATTACGAAATTCACCGCATGATGAAACTCACCAGCATGGTAACGAGCAACCAATTCTTCTGCAGACAAATGAGCTGCCGTATTTTTTGTCACGATAATAGGCTTGGATGTCGCGTTATCAGTATCGACCAAGTAGAGCTCAGTATTGGGGAGAAGCCCTTGCTTAACAATCGTTTCGGTTAACACATCCAATTCAATAACCGCTGTAGCAACACCTAAAAAAGCATCTGTTTTTCGATCAAAAAAAGGCAGGAAGAGCAATATTCCATTTGAATTTTGAACCAACTTAAGTGGCGCTGTTGGATACGCTTCACGAAGAAAAATCGCATTATCTAAGGCAAAACGTCGATCGGCCTGCGAATAAACATCGTAGCCCAACGCTGCGTCATTACCCTTTAAGGGACTAATAAAGGTCACTACAATATGTCGAGTTCTTGGCGCAACAGGTATAAGTTTGCCCTCGCTGTCTCTTTTTTTCACTTGAAAGGTATGGTCTGGGTAGCTTTTTTGAATCATCTGTTCAAAGCTAGCAATATCCTTTCCGGCTACAGCAAAGTTTAATGACACCCCAAGAATAGAATCATCTCGTCGCATTACACTGTCAGCAAAAAGCTCAAACTCATTCGCCTCAATCTGCTCACTACCGTTTATCAAACCAACAAAGCTATGCAGCATATCCACACTGTTTTTAATTCGATTATTAAGCAGCACTTCTAACAATTCAGCATTAGAACGAAACTCTCTCGATTGCTTGCTCCATTCCGAGTAACTGCTTCCCCAAGACAGAACAATCGTAATAACCAACACAGTTAAAAAACCGCCGATTAATCGCAGCGGATGATCAAATTTATTACCAAAATATTTGGGGAAACACACGGCTAACCAAGGCACCATAACCAGTACCCCGATCATGTCACCGCCCCACCAAACCAGCCAATTGGTTAGAAACTCCTCTTTACCAATGATGCCAAAAGAAAGCAGCGACGTTGTACCAACACTAGCACTAATCAAGGTGGATAAGACACCGGCTAAAAAGATAAACCTAACCACTAAACTAGTACGATGAAATTGAAAAGGTATACCTACAAAGCGGCGAACCAAATAGCCGCCAACAAAAGACTGCAACGTCGAGCCAAAAGCAATAAGAGCAGGAAGAGACCAAGCAAAAACATGATGATTAACCCAAGTCGCACCAATGTTTAGTAACAAAGAACCTAGGAAAATACCGAACGGCGCTTGCTTAGGAAAAAAGATAGACGCTGCCACCGCCAAGCCAGAAGCAGGCCAAATAATCGTTGAGTATCCTGGTGAAATCGCAACAGCCAACCCCACAACGCCAAGGATAAAATACCCCAACGCAGTTAAAGCGACTATCGTCATCACTCTCATCATATTCACTTGCTCCATCAAAGATGGTTTAAGCATAGCTAAAACAACGAGTTTTTAAGATTTAATATTGGTTACGTTATGTAATAAAAAGCAACTAGGTGGGGGGGAAGGTGGGCTTCGAATTTATGGCCCTTTTGGGCGGTATAGAGGTAAATATCAATCAGGTCTTGTTCAACAAGCTTTGAATATGTTTATTGATTAGCCATTTAACTCAGCTTTCGCTTTGGCAATAATTTGTGCATGTGTGAGCGTACTCTCGCCGCTATCCTCTCCAGCTTGTAGAGCTTGGCGCAAAGTCTCAAGTTTAGTGCGATACTCGGCCTCTTGTTCTTCTTTCATTAGTTCTTCTTACCTAAGATTGGCTCTAGCCATGTAATGATCGTTCGAGCACTTTGTGTAGATGCATCACAGGCTGAGTTCTCAGCAATTTTCTTTGCTTCCTGCAGCGCCATCATAACGGCTGCTCTGGTGGCCTTCTGCTCTTCTCTAGTTATAAAATCGTCTTCGTCATATGTCGTAGGTGATTCAACTTTTATGAAAGTATGAGGAGGTTCATGATAAAGCCCTGTTACACGCTGTGGCATCCAGTCATCACCAATCACTAACTCAGCATCAAAGGGCACTGTAGTATCTATCTTTTTAAGTTTTTCTAAAAAATCTGAAGTTTTCATGACCGCAAAACGTCCTTTTACTAACTCAACTATTTTAAAGCTATGCTGTTTATTATGTTTGTTTTGTCACCATTTGTCTTTAATTGAAAGCATTGAGTGACTATTTAAAGACAAATAGAGGATTGTCTTGCTAGTCTGGAAGACAGGCCATTGAAGGAACGAATATGCAGAGGAAAAGCAGGTCCGACATTCGCTGTGAGATCACTGACGAGGCAATTAAGGAAGAGAACTACGACTGGCATTTTTCGCTGGAGCTAGCCATAAAGCGGTATAAAACGTGGGGAGAACACTCCGTCAGCGATCTGGATGACTTGATTAATATTGTCCGTCGTAAGATCGATGATGAAGAAAAGCGGCAGTCAAAAATAAAGCTAGAACAGTATCGAAATTTGAGAGAGTGATAGTTTTTCTATCTGATATTAAACATTCTAATTTAGTAAGCAGTCGTTTTATGAAAACAATTGAACCATTAGATAATGAAACAGAACTACAAAAATATATGGATTTTTCGAAATTCGTTCATCTTCTAGATAGTAATAAATTATTTTTATCAAAGACTTCCAATTTTGAAGACAATTTGGAAGGAGGACTAACACCAACTTTTTCTTTTATAAAAAATGGAAGCGCTGCAGCACTTAATCAGTTAATTGATGCATGGCCCAGTGCATCACCTCTAACACCGGAAGAAAAGCTGGAAAAGAAAAAAAGAGAGAAAGCCTACGAACAATCTGAGAAGGATAGAACCATATCGACAGCTTTTGGTGAATTTCCTGCAAGTGATCATGATTTCAATCACCTTTATCAAAAGCACACAGAATGGATAGACGTAAGCTGTTGGCATGCAAACGATTCAGAGAGCATGGCAATGTGGAAAATCTATGGTGGAGGTATCAATTCTGTTTGCATTATCAGCAGTGTAGAAAAACTTTCTGCCGCTATTATTAAGCCAAACAACAAGGAAATAACCATTTCGAAAATTCATTACATAGACCACGAAAATGATCACTTCAAAAATGAACACCCTCTATCCCCTTTACTGCATAAATCAAAATTTTATACCTTTGAAAATGAAGTTAGATTAATAGCTTACAATCCCAACGAAAAAATTCTAGAAGAACGAAAAAAAGATGATGTAGGTACTTTGTTAGAAGTCGATCTAAACACTCTCATAATAGAAGTGAGAGTTGCACCCGATGCACCGAATTGGTTTTTTGAACTTGTACGTTCTATTACTCAGGATAAGTATGGGCTCAAAGTTGAGGTTAATAAATCCAAAATAAATCGATATCAAGTATCTTTTGGTTAGCACGACATAGGGCTATGCTAATAGCATTTTTAAACAGAGGCATTCAATTGAAAATCAAATCCGTCATTCAATTTTTAGAAGGAATACAAGATGCTCATCCACATTACATGTATCGTGGGCAAGCAAACTCGGAATGGGAGCTATTACCTTCAATAGCCCGAATCAATGCTAAAGAACTGCAGAGCAACTATGTTGGAGGGTGGCGACGGGTTGAGGATGATTTACTTGATCTCTTTATGAAACATGCGGTTAGGTATATCAATAGAGAGCCTAAAAATAAAATAGAGTGGATGATTCATGCTCAACATCATGGCGTTCCAACGCGCTTATTAGACTGGTCGACAAACCCATTAAAAGCCTTATTCTTTGCTGTTGAAAACCCAAACCATGACAAATTTGATGGCATTGTATATTCTTTTTACCCAAGAACACAAAGAAGTACTTCTGCCGGTTTAGGAGAAGAAGAAGAATTAGTATTAACAGCCTTTAATTCAGCGTTTATTAATGATCGAATCGCTGCTCAAGAAGGTTGTTTTACTATTTTTCCTTTTGTTAACAAAATGGAAGATGACGATTTTTCGGAAGAAAAAAAAGGTTTCAATCCTCAAGATCAAATAGTCAGCATTGATACCTTCATTATTGAGGCCGAAAGCAAAGATAAAATAAGAAAGCAGTTAAACATGTTAGGTATATCCGATGCCACTATGTTTCCCGGTTTGGATGGAGTTGCAAAAGATATTCGCCGGCAATTTGGCTGTTTATGAGGTATCGACCAGCTCTAACCACCACCCAATATCCCAATCAACCCAGACACACCAGCACCGATCACACCGCTAATCGTCGGATTCTCCAGTAGTTTCATTAGCACTCCTTTGGCTTCTTTGTCACCAGATGCCGCTACTTTTTCGACAAGCTCTTGGATGTTGATAGTAACATTTTGAGTATTTCCGTTACCAAGTTGCGCACTTTGGGCGTTTAAAGTCCCGATATTAAAATTCTGCGCCATAGTCGCCTCCTCCTTCTCAACCTTCATTATCTTTGCAATACCAAGTATTGCGTAACCACCAGATTTATCAGATATAAATCCCATCAACTTTAAATCGCTAAATCCTTCTGAATTTGAGATCATTTTTTTTGAAGCAAGATATTCAACATGAGTTTCAAACTTATGTGATTTATCAAGCTTTTTATTGAAGATTTCTCTTCTCTCAAGTTCAATGAAATATTCTTTCAGCGTTAGAACATTATTATCTTCTAATGGACTTAGCAGCAAGGATAGATAGTCTGGATCAATTTTCATTTTCTGAAATTCCCTTTATTATCAAAATAGTCGTGGGATTTGATGATCAGGCCCCTTATAAGCTTGTTTACAAGTACGACACGTCCAATAGTCATTGCCCTCTAACTGAAGCCTGATAGTTATCGTCGAACTATCAGAACATTGCTGACAAAATGGCCCGTCTTTATTGCCGTCATCAATCATCCAATAAAAGGGAGCCTCATAGACGAGCTTTGTTTTTTCCTCTAAAGATGCTTCAAGCTTTTTTACTGTTTCTTTCAACGCTAAATTTTCGTCGCGTATATCTGCCATCATTTCTCTGAGATCTAAAAGCTTCTCTATCGCTTCAACCTGCATACCCTGCTTGATCAGATCTGATATATCTTTAAACTCTGATGCCATCCCCCTTCTCCCTCAAGCTAAACTGACAATTACTTTACTATGTTTTATTTTCCCCCATTTGAAAACATTTTTATGGATCCTTGTTCGCTAATCCGCCAATAGGAAAGAACAAAACTCAAATGAATGGAGTGAGAATATTTTTATAACAGATAACACAAGAAGATGCGTGAGCGAAAGGAGCTATTAGGTTCAGTGATTTATTGAAAATTGACGGTTAGCAAGGCTAATTAGTTTGACTTAAGAACAGTGTCGAAGCATTTGGAAGAAAGGATGGTGAACACTAGGAAATGGTGCCCAGAGACGGAATGAGCTTGGGGTCAGATCAAAAACTAATCTGTTCGGGGTGCCACGTTATACATACCCTTCAAATCCTCTGTGGAATCAAGTAGATGTGTAAACCTAGTTTCTTGATCTGACCCCAACACTTCCAGCAGATAGCACAAGAAGACTTTTGAGCTAAAGAGGGATATCAGATTAAAGGATTTATTGAAAATAGACGGTTAGCAAGGCTAATTAGTTTGACTTTAAGAACAGTATCGAAGCATTTGGAAGAAAGTTTGGAGAACACTAGGAAATGGTGCCCAGAGACGGAATCGAACCGCCGACACGAGGATTTTCAATCCTCTGCTCTACCGACTGAGCTATCTGGGCATATAGAAAAATGACTATGGAGAGGTGCGAGCCATTTCGACCAAAAAAAAGCCTGCTAAATTAGCAGGCTTTCTTTTAATCATGGTGCCCAGAGACGGAATCGAACCGCCGACACGAGGATTTTCAATCCTCTGCTCTACCGACTGAGCTATCTGGGCAAGTGGGGCGTATTATAGAGAAACCTTTTTTTTGGTCAATAGTTTTTTTGAAAAAAAATTAAAAACTTAGTTTCTTCTGCTCGTCTGGTATTATCTTCCTATATCAAGGAGATAAACCAATGCTTCACATCGTACTTTACCAACCTGAGATTCCGCCTAATACAGGCAATGTTATTCGATTATGCGCTAACACTGGCTATCATCTTCATCTTATCGAGCCGCTTGGCTTTGAGCTTGAAGATAAGAAATTGCGTCGAGCCGGGTTAGATTATCATGAATTCACGCGGCTAAAACGCTATCCAGACTTTCAGGCATTTGTTGATCAAAACGAGATTGGCACTATCTACGCGTTGACAACAAAGGGCAGCCATACGCACAGTGAAGCAAGCTTTGCTGAAAATGATGTGTTGGTTTTTGGCCCTGAGACTCGTGGATTGCCTGCGGAGTTTATCGAGGCCTTGCCACCCGCTCAGCGCTTACGTTTGCCGATGCAAGCTAATTCTCGCAGCTTGAACCTATCCAATACCGTTGCTGTGATGGTTTACGAATCTTGGCGTCAGCTAGGTTATGCCATGCCAGCTGATAGCGAATAACCAACCGAGGTACGATGAATTCTCTTTCACTGCTCTTAAAGAAAAAAAATAGCCGTCGCCAATTTCGGAAAAAAGTACACCTGCATGAAACGGGCGATTTGAATAAACGTCTGATGCTGTTAGCGGGTGTGATTGCGATTCACAGTTTGGCGATGGTGTTCTTTGAAGATTTAAATTGGTGGCAAGCCTTCTGGCTGACCATGACATCGGCCAGCACCACAGGTTATGGCGATATCTCTGCAGCCACCTTTTGGGGACAGTTTTCTACTGTCGTATTAATTTATGGCATGGGTATTACCCTGCTAGCACAAATCGCCAGTGACTATGTTGAAATCAGGCTAATGCGTAAAGAAATGCGTATCAAAGGCCGTATGAAGTGGGACGACATGCAAAATCATATACTTATCATTAATACACCAAAATACGATGCAGAACGTTATTTAGGCTTGCTGATTAATCAGATCAGCCAAACACCTGAGTTAGTAGATATTCCCATTCAAATCCTAACGAAGGCGTTTCCTGAAGGCTTACCGCTTAATCTAAGATCACAAGGCGTAGTTCATCACACTGGCGATGCACTAGAAGATGGTATGTTGGAGTCAGCTGGAACTCACAAAGCGAAATACATTATTGTACTTTGCCAAGACGCTCAGGACAGCCACTCAGACAGTTTAACCTTTGATGCCTTGCATCGCGTTCAAGCGTTAAATACATCGGCCTTCGTGATGGCTGAGGCGATTAATGACTCTAATCGACCACGATTCAAGGCCGCTGGCGCAAACGCGGTCATACGCCCTGTGAGAGCCTATCCTGAAATGCTGGTACGGTCATTGATTGCTCCGGGAACAGAGCAAGTGCTGGAAGATTTGTTCCGCCACCAAGGAGATCATACGATTCGCCTTGATGTGGAAATAACCGGCGTGACGTGGGCAAAAATCGTCACGACCTTAATCCAAAAGGATGTTGGCACTGCACTCGGGTATGTCAATAAAGACGGGGATATTATCACCCATCCGCAAACCTATTCACTCATCGATGCACAAGGACTGATTGTCCTCATCAACGACGACCAAGAGATTCCGTCATTAGCTGAAATTGGTCTGTTTTTTAACGAATAGAAAACTTAGAAATGGGTGTTCAAGAGACCTTTTCACGATGTAACAAGCACAGTAGTCGTGCAAAGGTCTCAGACTTGCTTATCTTGCAATTTAAGCCCAATAATTTCTACCTGGTTGCCATCCATCTGCCTAATGGTAAGGCGAATATTACCAAAACGTACTCGGTCACCGACAACTAGATGTTTACCAAGCTGACGCTGCAACAATTCAGCGGCAGTGTCAGCTTCATCAATACCATCAACCGGCACACCGTACACTTTCGCTAAATCGATCAAAGAGGCATCACCACGAATAGCGAACTCACCAAAGAAATTCTGCAACAAGAAAGACGTAGACGCTTTATGAGAGAAAATCTGCGCAACATCATTTACATCACCAGGATGCAATAACATCCAAATTCTATCGCCCGATTTCAGCTCGGTGTCGGCATTGACCACAATTGGCTTTTGATCACGAACAAGCGATACCAGCTGAGGCGTAGATACCGTCGCACTCGGCACATTTTGCACGATAGCCGCTGGAATTCGAACACCTTCCGCCTGAACCAAAAACTCATATAACTCTAGAGAATGATTCGAATCTGAATCGTTGATCAAGGAGAAACGCGTCGTTGGCGCAGGTGCTGGAGGAACGACAATCTTTAACCATCGCGCCACTTGTGGAACAGTCGAACCCTGTAGCAATAAAGAAATCAGCACTACAGTAAAGGTAATTTCGAACAACAACTCAGAATTGGAAAGACCAGCAATTACAGGGTAAAGCGCCAAGACAATCGGCACTGCACCACGCAAACCAACCCAACTAATATAAATGCGCTCGGGCCAGCGGAAGTCAAACGGCAATAAACAGATCATCACCGCCACAGGACGAGCCACGAAAATCAGAAAAGCGGCAATCGCAACAGCTTGCCAACCATGAGTCAAAAGACTCGATGGCGTGACCAACAATCCCAATAACAAGAACATGCCAGCTTGTGCTAACCAAGCCAAGCCATCCATCACTTGTGAAATAGCTTCTTGTTGCTTAATTCGCCCGTTACCAACGCTCAAACCAACCAAATAAACCGCAAGAAAACCACTGCCGCCAATCATATTGACGCCAGAAAATATGGCCAAACCAAATGAAATAATAAGAAGTGCGTACAAACCTTCGATCAAAGGAACACGACGCAGAATCATTAACAATAGCTTGCCGCCGAGTAAACCTAACACGCCACCTATGGCAAACTGTTGAATCATTTGCCCTAAGAAAGCCAAAACACTTAACTGATCCGCGCTTTGCAATAGCCCAGTTAGCATGACGACTAACAAAATAGCCATTGGGTCGTTGGCACCAGACTCTATTTCCAATGTACCGCCAACTCGCTCATTCAGCTTAACACCGCTATTGCGTAATAAGCTAAAGACCGCTGCAGCATCAGTCGAACCGACGATGGCGCCGAGTAATAAGCCATAGATCAGCTTAACGTCTAACAACCAAGCGGCAAAAGCACCAACAGATGCGGTCGTAATCACAACACCTAAGGTAGCAAGCGATAAAGACGGCCAAAGGGCAACTCGGAAGGTGCTGGTCTTGGTCTGCATACCACCATCCAAAAGAATGACGGCTAAAGCAAGATTACCAACAAAAAAGGCAAGACTTGGATTGTCGAAATCCAGACGGCCTAATCCCTCTTCACCAGCAAGCATTCCCATCCCGAGAAAAACCAGCAATAAAGGTAAGCCGACACGAACGGTAAAAGAACTTGCTAGAATACTGACTAGTAGCAGTATTCCAGCTAAAAATATAAAACTATTTGTGTCGATAGCGATAACAACCTATTCGTTATAATTGACCTGTAAGCGTTAAGTACTTTTCCATTAACTGCTCTTCTGTTTCCTTACGATTGGGATCCAAAGGAATACAATCTACAGGGCACACTTGCTGACATTGAGGTTCGTCAAAATGCCCTACACATTCAGTACATTTTGATGGATCAATAATATAAATCTCATCACCCTGAGAAATAGCCTCGTTCGGGCACTCAGGTTCACACACATCACAATTGATGCATTCATCGGTAATAATAAGAGACATTCTTCTCTCCTAAAACCGCTACATAATCTATAACACCATCATGTAGCAGGACGTAAAAAAACAGAAACTAAATCGTTTGATAATGTTCTTGCAGAACACGCTTCACTTCAGGGTTAACAAACTGTCCAAAATCACCATTTAAAGACGCAATCTCACGTACTAATGTTGATGAAATATAAGAGTGCTTCTCAGAAGGTGTCAAAAAGATACTTTCTACATCTGGCGCAATCGCACGGTTCATATTGGCTAGTTGGAACTCGTACTCAAAATCAGAAACAGCACGCAAGCCACGAATCACCACTTTGCCACTGACAGAGCGTGTAAACTCAGTTAGCAAGTTATCAAAGCCAACCACTTCAACATTCGTCAAATGACCCAGTACTTCTTTTGCCAATGATATACGCAACTCATGGGACAGTGCTGGGCGCTTTTTAGGGCTCGCAGCGACGGCTACGATAACTTTTTCAAATAGCTTTGATGCGCGTTCAACCAAATCCGTATGGCCGTTAGTAATAGGGTCAAATGTCCCCGGATAAACCGCAATCGTACTCATAGCTTTCATCCAACAAATTAATAAGGGAGAAGGAGTCGGGCAGCGACGACTTTTTGTCCGCTCTAGTTCCCGTTTAGGGGTCGCATCATATAGGAATACGCCTCTGTTCTCAATTCACCGAGTCACGACGAGAATACTCCCGTCGAAGGTTAAGTATGTTTATTATATTAAATACTATAAGGTGCTAGTACTTGTTTCAAAAAAGAAATCGCAAGAAATATAAAAATTGGTGATAAATCTAGTCCACCTAAAGTTGGAATAACTCGCTGGCAAGCACGATATAAAGGAGCAGTAATTTGCCCTACTAACATAGCTCCTGGGTGATTTGCACCTGGCGCTACCCAACTTAAAATAACCGAAATAAGCATCGCCCAAAAATACAGATCTAACAAATGATACAAGGTGCCAGCAAACGTATAAATAGCATAGCTGATAGGTGATATCGCCACACCTTTAATCATCACAATAAAGAATACTGTCAATAACTGAACTGCAAGCGCCAACACAAGAGATGCGGTATCCAATCGACCAATGGCTGGAATGATTTTCCGCAAAGGTAAAACCAGAGGACTTGTCGCCTTCACAATGCCTTGGCTAATTGGATTATAAAAATCCGCACGCGTCAATTGAAGCACTAAACGTAGTAATACAATAAATAAGTAAAGATTACAGATAACCTTTACGAGCATAACAAATGGATCTGAATACATCGTGTATAGTCCTTAATTAGTCTTTCTTAGCAGCAAAGTCAGCTGCCATTTCTTTTGATCGGTTAACGCAGGCCATCATTGCATCTGCGACTATTTTATCAATATCAGCAGCCTCAAAAGACAACAAAGCTTGCTCTGTTGTTCCCTTTGGCGAAGTAATATTCTTACGCAGTTGAGCAATAGGCTCGTCTAGTTCCATTACCATTCGTGCTGCGCCAAACATAGCATTGCTGGCTAGCTCACGACTTGTTGCCTCATCTAAGCCTTGTTCTTTGGCATTTTTAACCATGGCTTCAATAAAACGAAAGAAATACGCAGGCGCACTGCCAGACAAACTCGTTACCGTGTGCATGTGAACTTCATTTTCAACCCAAACAGAGTTACCAATGCTAGAAAATAGTTCACTCACCCAGTTCTTTTGCTCGCCATTTGTGTGTTCATTGGCAATTAAGCCTGTCATGCCAGCACCAATTTGTGACGGTGTATTTGGCATACTACGAACCACAGCAACCGGTTTACCTAACCAATGAGCCAACGAATCTAACTCAATTCCCGCAGCCACTGAAATAAACAATTGGTCTTCGCGTACATGAGATGAAAAGTCTTCCACCACGGCTTGCATTTGTGCTGGTTTAACACACAACACCACGACATCAGCCTGACTTACAGCCGAATCATTATCTGCCAACATGGCGATACCATATTGCTCGTGATAGTACTCACGTTTTTCTGGTGTTCTAGACGTACCGATAATTTTCTCAGCAGGATAGCCACTCGCCAACATGCCACTAAAAATCGATCTTGCCATATTTCCCACGCCGATAAAGGCAATACTTGGTGTCATTTTATATCCTACTCTTTCGTTATTTAAGCAGATAATAATCCATCTACTTATTCAAAAAATGCTCTGGTATGCAAAATCGCTCATACTTTAACTGAATTACGCTTTAGCGGAATAGTCTCGTTCACCAAAAATCGCCGTCCCAACACGCACCATGGTACTGCCAGATTGAATCGCCGCTGGCAAATCTCCAGACATGCCAATAGATAAGGTATCTATCATGCTATCGGATTTGGATAATTCAACAAAAGCTTGCCTCAAAGGTTCATAAACCAAACATTGTGCTTCATGACTTTCCTGAGGGGCAGGAATCGCCATCAAACCTCGAAGACGTAAATTAGGTAGCTCTGTAATTAAAGCAACCATGTCATTTAACTCAGACAAAGCCACTCCAGCCTTACTTTCTTCACCGCTAATATTCACTTGAATGCAAACATTGAGCGGCGGCAAATCTTTAGGGCGCTGCTCACTAAGACGACGAGCAATTTTCTCACGGTCAATAGAGTGCACCCAATGCATGGTTTCTGCGATAAGACGAGATTTGTTCGACTGAATTGGTCCAATAAAGTGCCATTCAATATCTGCTAAGTGTGCTAAAGCATGAAATTTATCCACCGCTTCTTGCACATAGTTCTCCCCAAAGGCTCTCTGACCTGCCGCATAAGCAGCTTCAAGCGCAGATAACGGCTTGGTCTTACTGACTGCTAACAAACGCACACTACCAGTCTCTCGCTGATACTGCTGCACAAGCTGATCTACTTGCTGAGAAACCCGCGTCAAATTTGTTTTAATTTCTAGTGCTTCGTTGCTTTCGACTTTAATCGCCATTTCGCGCCACGCTCCGCTCTTATCAAGATGTAACGAGTTAATCCTGTGACTGAGGTTGCATTCCCCATAATAAATACCTGAATAGCACCTCAGGAAAGCACAGGGGACGCATAATAGCATCTTTTTAAAAGGCAGAAAAAAGCTTACAAGGAAGACTTAAAAAGAATGCTTATAAGGCGTTATTACAAAGAATAAAAGTCCGCGCTAGAACCATAGCATTCACCATGAAATTCAAGGCGATATCCGGATATGTTTTTCAGAGAGTTAGCAGCGAATAAAGCCGCTTGATGAAGTGATTCCAACGATGAATGCTCAGGATAAAAAGCAATACCAATAGACAAGCCTTCGCGTATTAAACGGTTGTCTGAAAACTTGGGAGAATTAAGAGATTTCAATAATTTTGCGGCAACTATTTCAGCGTCTTCCAAATGCTGAATGCGAATTCCCATGACTAACTCACGTTCATCATAATGCGCGATAAGATCATTATCTCGCACGGTGTCGCTCATTACCTCAGCCAGTAGCTTCAAGTCTGTATCATTAACCTTTGAAGAAGACAGCAAGCGAAGAGAAAATAATGCTGCGCGCTGAAAATGGCGACGAGAATCCTTTAAAACAATACCAAAACTGTTTTCAAAACTGTAGCGCCTTAGTAAGCCCGTCGTAGGATCTCGATGGCTATCTTCTAACAATAAATAATCCGCTTGTTCTCGTTCAAATACGGCACTTAACCAAGCGGCATAACTGTCTAGCGCAAGCGCCATCAGCTCACCTTCAAGCCGAACCTCTTCACGCTGAAACACCAACATAAGATAAATCGAACCTTGGCAATCAGACACACTGACCATAGAAACATCAGAAAACGTATGATCCTTTAAAAACGGCAACCAATGCTTCCAACCTGATGCACTCTGAATATCAATGTCGTGACGTTTCGGACAAGACGGGCTTGCCGCAAAGGTAATTAAAGCTTGAGGTACAACGCTCAATTGACCGTTAGAGTTCAGTAAACGATCATTTATAGAATCAGTATATTGCAAGCGCCACTGCAAACACTCTTTATCACAAACAATAAAAAGACAATACGCATTGGGCAACTGGCTTTGCATTTTATTTTTAAAACGATTGAGCGAGGTACTTAACAAGGATCCCTTGGAGATAACCTGAAGCATCTGCGGCATATCACAGTACAAGTTCTTTACAAAATCTCGCTCTTTTTCAAGATATGCAACACGAGACCGCAAGACCTGCTGTTCCTTGAGCAATGAATTTGAAGAGTCGATCGACATAAAATACTAAAACCATAATAATCTGTAATTCAAACTAGATTAACTGGCTGATATAAAAAGTAAAGGAATAGTAAGGCCAAGTGAAAGAAAAACTCTCAATCAGCCTTACTAATTGGCTTAAACAGCCTGATAGACGCGTTGTCCAGAAATATAAGTCGACATCACACGCCCAACAAATTCATCACCGAAGTAAGGTGAGTTATGCCCTTTTGTCTTGCGACCTTCATATGACCAGACCCAACGTGCGGTACTGTCGAACAAAATAAAGTCTGCAAAACTACCAACTGACAAAGAGCCTGCCTCTAAACCAAAGCAAGCTGCTGGACCAGATGTTAGACACGTCAACACGGTAGAAAAGTCTAAATCGCCTTCATCCATCAGTTGCATAGCCAAAGGTAATAATATCTCGACGTTCGCCATACCCGGCTCTGTTGCCGCAAATGGCGCAATTTTCGCCATTTTTTCGTGAGGCTGATGATCTGAGCAAATGGCAGAAATAACACCGGCCTTAATACCTTCGATTAAGGTCAAACGATCTTCATCACTGCGTAGCGGTGGCAGTACATGATAATGCCCATCGAAACGACTCAGAACCTGATCATTAAGCAATAAATTATGAACTGCCACATCGGCCGTCACATCCAATCCAGATGCTTTTGCATCAGCAATCATCTCAACAGACTTAGCACAAGACAATCGAGCAAAGTGCGCGCGAACACCGGTTTTTTCAACCAACAACAAATCACGCATCAGAGCAATGGTTTCTGCTTCTTCAGGAATACCGGCTAAACCATGCATGGTTGACATCAAGCCTTCGTGGGCACAACCGCCTTCGGAAAGGCTCGACTCATCAGGATGAAAAACCACCAACAAATCATGTGTCGCAGCATATTCAAGCGCGCGAGACAGCACCTTGGTGCTCGCCATTGGGTGACGGTGATTCGATAAGGCGATGCAGCCAGCATCGGTTAAGGCAACCATGTTACTAAGCTGAGCGCCTTCTAAGCCTTGCGTCAATGCACCTAGAGGAAATACATTAGCCATACCTGCATCGTCGGCTTTATCTTGAATAAGCGCAGCAACGGCAGCCGTATCAACAATCGGGCGTGTATCAGGAGGACAAACCAAAGTGGTTACACCACCAGACACCGCAGCACGACCTTCGGTGGCAATGTTACCTTTCTGCGTCAGACCTGGCTCACGAAGAGAAACCGCAAGATCCACCAAGCCTGGCAATATCCATTGACCAGATGCATCTACCAATTCAGCGTCTTCAAAGCCTTCTGGTGCTTCACCAATCGCTACGATTTTTTGATTATCAACAAACAGATCCGTTACGGCATCAATGTCTTGACTCGGGTCGATTAAACGACCATTTTGAATACGTAATTTCATGTTATTTTTCATCCTTCGCTGCTGGCGTTTCATCACTTTGCAACTGACCGCTCATTGCCATAGACATGACAGCCATTCGCACTGCGATACCATTAGTGACTTGGTTCAAAATGACTGAGTGTTTGCCATCTGCAACTTCTGAGGATATTTCCACACCACGGTTAATTGGGCCGGGGTGCATAACAATCGCATCAGGTTTCGCCCAAGCAAGCGTTTCTTCCGTCAAACCATACAAGCGGTAAAATTCGCTTTCACTCGGCAGCAAAGCGCCTTTCATGCGTTCTTTTTGCAAACGCAACATCACGATCACGTCAACGTCTTTTAATCCGGCTTCTAAATCATGGCAAATGGTCGCACCCATCTCCGCAAAGAAGCTCGGCACTAAAGTTTTCGGGCCAACTAAGCGAACATCACTAACGCCTAATGTTGTCAATGCTTGAAGCTGTGAGCGTGCCACACGAGAATGAAGAATATCGCCAACAATAGCGATCTTAAGGCCATCGAAGCTGCCTTTGTGACGACGAATCGTCAGCATGTCTAACATTGCTTGAGTTGGGTGAGCGTGACGGCCATCACCAGCATTGATAATAGCGACGTTAGGCGTGCAGTGTTCGGCAATAAAGTGAGCGGCGCCACTGTCAGAATGACGGACGATAAACATATCGCTTTGCATCGCTTCCAAGTTTTTTAAGGTATCCAGTAAGGATTCCCCTTTCGAGGTCGCTGATGTTTCAATGTTGAGGTTAATGACATCTGCCGACAAACGCTTTGCGGCTAATTCGAACGTCGTACGAGTTCGAGTTGAATTTTCAAAAAACAAATTCACCACGGTTTTACCGCGTAACAGAGGTACCTTCTTAACCGACTGCTCTCCCATTGATAGGAAAGAATCCGCTCGATCAAGAATCTCCGTCAAAATAGTTTTGTCCAATCCATCCAGCGTTAAAAAGTGCTTAAGCTGCCCGTGTTCATTTAACTGTAATGCCCGAGGCTCGGATCGCATCATGGTTTGCTTTCCTCAAACTGCAAAGACGATGGTGTCGTCTTTCTCTATTTAGAATAGGATATTCAGATAGGAAAATGCCCGGTACAGAAAAACTGCAACCGGGCATTAATGACACTAAACGGTTGTCCCACCGTATTTTTTTGGTGAGATTTCATTCTTCTAACCGCTGTATCGTCAATCTTATCCATGCGTTAATTGTCGTACGTGTTCGACAAAAAATAAAGCTTTGTTATGCATATTAATGGGTATCAATCACAGAAACACTCAATGGGCTCGGCCCAACCAACTTAACCCTTTGATCAGGATTAAGCGTCAAGTGCTCACCGACGATATCTGCTGCTATCGGTAGCTCGTGCTGACCTAAATCATAAAGGATTGCCAAGGTGATACTGGCAGGTCGACCGAAATCAAATATTTCATTCATTGCCGCTCGAATCGTACGGCCAGACATCAATACATCATCGACTAAGATCACATGGCGATCTTCAATCGCTGGCAATAAAGTTTGATTTACCTTTGGGTTCAAGCCAGCTTTGGTAAAATCATCACGATAAAAAGTGATGTCTAACGTCGCCAAAGGTTCTGTCGTTGGCACAGCTTCCATCAAGCGCTCAGCAACCCAAACACCACCCGTATGAATCCCCACGACAATGGCATCCTCGATGTTGTTCTTTTCACAATACGCTGCCAATTGCGTTTTCATCGACGCCAGAGAATGCTCTAAATCTAACTTCATTGTCTTTCAAACCTTGCTCTTAAATTCATCATAAAACACCGTTCAACAAGTGATTTTTAATAAGACTCTGCAAACCAAGTCTCTAAAATCATTTGAGCGGCCAAACCATCTACCGAATTCTCTTTAAAATTACGATTGCCTCCGCGAGCAATAACTTGACCCTTGGCTTCATAAGAAGATAACCGTTCGTCCATCATATGGTAAGGAAGGTTAAAACGTCCATGCAATCGTTTGGCAAATTTACGTGCACGTTGACACATCTCATTTTCTGAACCATCCATATCAAGCGGCAAGCCAACCACAAAGGCGTCTGGCTTCCATTCTTCAACGATACGCGTGATTTCATCCCAATTAGGAATACCTTCTTTGGCTTTTAGTGGGTCAAGTGGCTGAGCGGTGCCAGTAATGCTCTGACCAATAGCGACGCCAATACGCGTGGTACCAAAGTCAAAGCCCAATACTGAGCGAACAGTATTGGGCTTCTGGTTATCGTCTAACGATGTTCCTGTAGAGATTGACCCTGTCATTAACCATGTCCTATATCCGGTGAAAGTCTTGTCATATCAATTCCCAATACGCGCGTTGCAGCGGTAAATTGCATATCACTTGGTGTGTGGAATAATACGTCTAAATCCGCCTCACATACCAGCCAATCATTATTTGCGATTTCAGCTTCAAGCTGTCCAGCATCCCAGCCAGCACAACCTAATGTTATACGAAAGGCATCAGGTCCATTGCCTTGTGCAATATCTTCCAATGCTTCCAAAGAAGCCGACAGAGAGACCTCATCAGTCACTCGCAAGGTATTACTCCAGACTTTATCCGTTGTGTGCAAAATAAATCCGCGCTCAGCTTCCACTGGGCCACCTGTGTAAATTGGTTCAGAGCTTAAACGTGGGTTGTGAATTTGAATTCCAAGGTGATCCGCCAATTCTGTAAAATCAACATTTGAGGGACGATTGATAATAATCCCCATGGCGCCCGCTTTGGTGTGTTCACAAAGATAAATAACTGTATGTTCAAAATGTGGGTCGTCTAGGTGTGGCATAGAAATTAAAAAGTGATTTTTAAACGAATCGAAAAATGCATTCATAGTCATGAGCCCTCTTTAATTGATGACAGCGCAAGGATAGCGCTATTTACTAAAACCTAAGAAGTACCTGAACTTAAGACAAAACTCGCCAATTAAGACGTGATATATACATAGAGAAGAGCAAAAGAAGACGGCAAATAAAAATAGCCGACTCCTGCAGTATAGGACAAACAGAGCGTTTGCCTACCCCCAAACTACAAATTATTACCGAATCCCTTCAAAACTCACATTTCAAGCAGTAAACTAGCACTCTTAATCCTTAATACAAGGTTAAGAACACCTTTTCGAGCTTTGGAGGCATGTTATGTCCTTACTATCATCACAAAACGTCCAAATACAATCAGCTTATGCTGAGATGTTTGATCGTCTACATGCGATGAGTTTGGCAGCATGGATTCAGCACTACCAAGCAGAAACCGTCGATTTACGCTACTTTTTCCATAGCGGCTGGTCTTCTTAGACTTTCCATATTGCCCAAACCAACCAACTACCTTTCGATTCAACGAAAGCCGCGTTTCAATAAAATAATTGGCAATACAGGAAACTATCATGCAACTACAAGCGATCGATTACACCAGCCCAACCGCCGCAGAAGACTTTGTAAAATCTCTTCGCGAAACAGGATTTGGCGTTCTTAAAAACCACCCTATTCAAAAAGATTTAGTGTCTGCTATTTATAAAGAATGGCAAACCTTCTTTGATAGCAAGTCTAAATACGACTATCGCTACAATGTCGGAACACAAGACGGTTTTTTCCCACCTGATGTTTCAGAAACCGCCAAAGGGCACACTAAAAAAGACATTAAAGAGTACTTTCACTATTATCCATGGGGGCAATGCCCAGAAGATAAAAAAGCGCTTTTAGAACAATACTATAAAGAAGCAAACACGCTTGCATCAGAACTACTGGTATGGGTCGAAAAACACTCGCCAGCTGAAGTAGCACAGCATTACTCACAATCCCTTTCCAGCATGGTAGAGGGCAGCGATCAGACATTGCTGCGCGTATTACACTACCCGCCACTTAAAGGTGACGAAGAGCTGGGGGCGATTCGTGCTGGCGCACACGAAGACATTAATCTATTGACGATACTACCTTCCGCTAATGAGCCTGGTTTACAGGTTAAAGCGAAAGATGGCTCTTGGATGGACGTGCCTTGTGATTTCGGTACTTTGATAGTAAACATTGGCGACATGCTACAGGAAGCATCTGGCGGCTATTTCCCGTCGACTTCTCATCGCGTAATTAATCCAGAAGGCGCTGACAAAACCAAATCACGTATTTCTTTGCCTTTGTTCCTTCATCCAAAACCTGAAGTAGTCTTGTCAGAACGTCATACAGCAAAAAGTTACTTGCATGAGCGTTTAGTGGAATTAGGCGTTATACCGGCCTAATCCAGATAAAGGCAAAATACAAAAAAAGCCGCTGTTCACATCGAGATGAACAGCGCCTTTTTGCTTAGATGTAAGATTTAACCGCCTGTTGCCCAAATAATCACCGGAATACACACCACAATCACGACAGAAGACACTAACGTCGTTGTGGCAATGGCATTTGCCGTTGACTTTCCATCATCACCTTTTGCCACCGCTGTAACATAAGCCGATGCAGCCGTTGGCGCAGCAAGAAAAATAAACAAGAACAACAACTCCTTTTGGCTAAAACCAAACACATAAGCCAAAGCCGTAAACACAATTGGGCTTAATGCGACTTTACTTAAAATCGCCATAGGAAAGTGCTTAGGCAAGGTAAATCCGCTGGTCACTAGCGAGCCACCAATACAAACCAATGCCAAGGGCAAAGACAATCCACCAATTAAAGAACCGGTTTTCACAACAAAAGCGGGGAGCTTCAAACCAATCAAGTTCGCGACCACACCAAACACGATGCCCAGTATAAGCGGGTTCTTCAGCAAACTTTTTAAGACGGGAACCAGATGTAATTTACCGTGGCTGTAACGGGTTAAAATGACTTCAGCGAGAATATTAAACAATAAAACACTCAAGCCTGACATCACGCCACCCAGCGCAACCCCATCTTGGCCGAACATGTTAACCACTAACGCGACACTAAAAATCCCACAATTACCACGAAAAGCAATTTGAACAAAGACGCCTCGCTGCCGCTCAGGAACATCAAGCTTTACCGCCAACAACCACGACAATAGAAAGGTTAGAACAATGGAAACAATAAAATAGGCAGCTAAATCAACACTAATAAGCCCATTTAGATTATTTCCCAGCATGCCGAAGAAGAACATGGCAGGCATAGAAACCTGAAAAACAAATCGCGAACTAATAAGAATAAAACCATCATTTATTAGCTGGATACGGCGCAAAAATGCCCCCATCGCAATCATCAACAGCACTGGCGCGGCTACATCCAAAATCACGCTTTGCGTTTCTAACAGCATAGACTCCCTCAAAAAACACTCTAAAAACCACCTTGATTAATAGAGTGCTCCATCAATAAATTAAAAAGCTTACTTTACACCAATTCTCCATTCACTAATTGAGGAATATTCAAGGGGTTTTTATTTTGGCAAAAGACACAAAGCTATTTGTTACTCTGCGAAAACCTTTCAGTATTGTGTAAATTATGAGCAACCATAATCACTGTTCAAACAATGCTCTTTTAATCCTTTGCCACGCCCCAATCTACTTTCCTAATATAATTTTTTAACATTAAAGATGGAAAACATCATGAAAGACTCCTTAGACATTCAATTCATTTCCGATGTTATGTGCCCTTGGTGCGTGGTCGGTTTAGGCAATCTCAATAAAGCCCTTGAACAACTAAGCGATACAGTCGACACCACGCTGACGTTTCAGCCGTTTGAGCTTAATCCGAAAATGCCAGCAGAAGGCCAAAATTTAAACGAGCACATCACAGAAAAGTACGGCATCAACAAAGAGCAATCAGACCAAAACAGAACCATGATTCAAGCTCGCGGCAAAGAAGTCGATTTTGACTTCAACTTCTCACCAGAAAGCCGCATGCGTAACTCGTTCGATGCCCATCGTTTGTTGCATTGGGCGCAGTCAGAAGGCAAACAAGCTGAGCTAAAAATGGCATTGTTTAAAGCGCATTTCACGCACAATCAAGATGTCAGCGACCACACAGTTCTGGCCAACCTTGCCGCTAGTGTGGGCCTAGACCCGGCCGCTGCAAAAGGCATTTTGGACAATAATCACTTTGCCGATGAAGTCCGCCAGCAAGAACAAATTTGGCAACAAAATGGCATCACTTCTGTTCCTACTGTCATCATCAACAACGCATACGCTATCTCAGGCGGACAGCCAGCAGAAGTCTTCAAAAGTGCGATTGAAGAGGTACTAGAGAAACAAAAAGCAGAAAAACAAAAAGCGGAACAACTAGTTTAATTCACTGTCTCTTCACTCCAACTATTCACGCAAACATTTAACGGATTATAAAAACCGAAAAGCCCCATGTTGTTTTCCAATGATTGGATAAACTACATGGGGCTTTTTATCATTTAGCCTAATTACCCTTTCGACTACAAAGCACTTAAATCAACCAAACATAGTATTAGGAAGATAAAGCACAATCTGTGGGAAGATAATCAACAAAGCCACTGCTAAGATCATCATCAACCAGAAAGGCAGCACTCCTCGGAAGATGTCGCCTAACTCCACGTTTGGCGCAACTGATTTTACGATGAAGACATTAATGCCAACAGGAGGAGAAATTAAGCCCATTTCAAGAGTCAGAACCGTCAGCACACCAAACCAAATCGGATCTATCCCAAGTGACATAATGATAGGAAAGAAAATCGGCAAGGTCAGAACCAGCATGGCGAAGCCTTCCAGAAAGCAGCCCAGCACAAGATAAATTGCAAGAATAAGAATAAGAGTTCCCGTTACTCCCAACCCCAATCCAGACAACAATTCCCCTACCGCCGTGGGAATATGACTAAGCGCCATAAATGGGTTGATAAGGTGAGCAGCAATCAAAATTAACATCACTGTCGCCGTGGTAACAACCGCGTCCCTAGACGCATGCCAAAGGGCTTTTAATGATAAGGATCGCGTCACAAATCCGACTAAGATCACAACTCCTGCGCCAACGGCAGCTGCCTCAACAGGTGAAAATAATCCACCATAAATGCCACCAATCGTCAGAAGTATCACAGCTACAATCGGCCCAGCGCCTAGCAAGGCTTTGCCTTTATTACGCCAGCTTGTAGCGGGCCCAGCAGGCCCGAATTCTGGACGAAACCAACAAATTACCGTGATCACTAAAATGAATAATAGCAGCAACATAATCCCAGGCAGAACACCGGCTAAAAACAATCGCCCGATACTTTGCTCGGTGAGAATCGCGTAAATAACGAATCCCGTCGACGGTGGAATGAGTATCCCAAGTGTGCCACCAGCGGCAACCACGCCGGTAGATAGTCTTTTGTTATATTTGAAACGATCCATCTGTCCTAACGCAACCTTCCCCATGGTCAATGCAGATGCAACTGACGAACCAGACAGCGCCGCAAAGCCGCCACAACCAATCACCGTAGCCGAAGCCAATCCGCCACGTAACTGGCCTATGATGGCATAAGCGGCATCGTAGAGTTTCTGACTCATTCCGGTTATGGAGGCGACATTCCCCATCAGAATGAAAAGTGGGATAACAACCAATTCCGGTGATGAGGCTAAAGTGAAGGTTTCTGATGCCAGTAAACTTAATGCGGATCGGCTGCTATCAAGTATTGTAATACCCACAAATCCCACGGAAAACATGGCAAAAGCCACAGGAATACGCAGCACCAACAGACCGAACATGATCAAGATGCCAACAAAACCAATCATTGATGCGCTCATGCAGCGTCTCCTTTGTCCGTGTCTACTTTACGAATGTCACGACCTGACAAGGTTAATTCAACAGCACGTAATGCCATTCCAGCCGCTGTGATCAAAGCAAAGACAGAAAGGCCATTTTGGAACCACGCCTTGGGTATAAGTAAAAGATTGGTCGAAAGGTTCAACATAGTTGAAATCTTAGCGCTTTCATTTACCGCATAAGCTATGCCCACAAAGATGGCAGTGCCCAGTAATGCGGAAAATATATCGATTAATCGATTAAGCACCGCCGGATAGCTGCGTTCGAAAAGATCAACCGCGATATGGCCACCCTGACGGTCACACAATGCCATTGCGCCAAAGAGCAGAATAACCATGGTCATAGTAACTATGTCCTGCGATCCATAAAGTGGTGATCCCATCGCACGACCAATGACATCCGCGAGAATAATGATCACCTCAAAGATTAGACCTAAGGCGCCCAAGGCGGCGGATAGGGAAATAATCCCATCCGCCAGTTTACGAATGATAGCAAGCATGGATTACTTGCCTTCCATTGCCGCAAGTGTCGCTGCGCCATTTACGCTTTTTACATAAGACTGAACCACACCAGAAACAGCTTTGGTAAACGCCGCTCTTTCATCATCGGTTAGGTTAGTTATGGTATTTGCACTATCGGCCCGAGCCACTTCAAGCGCTTCAGTAGCCGTTTTTAGCCAAGCATCTTCCGCACTTTTAGACAGCCCAGCACCACTTGCTGCGTCAACGGCAGCCTTTTCACTCGCACTTAATCCATCATAAACCCTGCGATTAAGTACCGTATAAAAGACAAGACGACCTAATGGCGCGCCCAGAGTTAGGGAATCAGCCACTTCGTCAAGTTTGAAGTCTATTAGGGTTGATGCTCCGGTAATAACACCATCAATAAGGCCAGTTTGCATGGCATTATAAATCTGACTGGCTGGCATTTGCACAGGGGTTGCACCTAAGGCGCTCGCGACTTTTGCGGCAGTTGCACCAGCAACACGAATTTTAAGCCCCGCCAAATCTGCTGGTGTGCGAATCACTTTATTACGCATGATGAAAATATTAGGCTCAGAGGTCCACAATGCTAATGGTTTAGTCCCCGGAAACTCACTACTCAAATGCTTATCATACGCACGCCATAGTGCTTCGTAACCAGGCATATCTTCAGGAATCGCACCGGGTAATTCAGCTATCATTGTTTTACCAAACTGTGACGAGGTATAACCCGGTAAGCCCCAAGACATATCCGCTGCACCTTGCAAAACACGCACATATTGCTCGGCAGGCCCAGCGCCCAGCTCGCCGCCATGATATCCGCGAACAGTAAGAGAACCATTTGTGGCCGCCGACAGATCAGCATTTAACTTTTCAATCACCGATGCATTAATTGTGTGAAACGGCGGAGTGAAGCTGGCGAACTTCAATTCCTCTGCAAAAACTTGAGTGGATAATGCAATGGCCGCTGAAGTAGCAATAATGAATTTATTTAATTTCATCTCTGTTCTCCCAATGTTGCTTTAGTGCCTTACTTGAAGGCTTTGTTATTTTTGTTATGAAACTGACCGAATCAACGGACCGTCCTTTTTAAATAGAAACTCTACTCTTAATAATTTACCAAGTCTTCAAACGACTCTTTCCCTCGCGACTCTTTCCCTCGCGACTCTTTCCCCTGCGACTCCTTTTGCTATTTAACAGTTACTCTTTAACAGCTACCCTGTTTTGTCTGAAGTTCCTTTGTAGTGCAGTTCAATCGAACCCTGTCTTTTGGCTATTAACCACTCACCACTTACACTTGTAATTTCATCTATGAAACGACCAATAAAAATGTCTGCATTCGCTTGCACCATGCTTTCAATACCTTCGGCTTTTTTATTCGCGGCAAAAAGCACCACTCTCGATGTTACGACGACAAGACCTTCATTAATAATATTGGCTTCTATGTTCGTTAGTGCATGGCAGGTTTCCTTCGCTGGACGCGAGGTAAAAGACTCAAGAATCGCG
Organism: Marinomonas sp. ef1; assembly: GCF_002806845.1. NCBI lineage: Bacteria > Pseudomonadati > Pseudomonadota > Gammaproteobacteria > Oceanospirillales > Oceanospirillaceae > Marinomonas > Marinomonas sp. ef1. The sequence continues at coordinate 177,114 of NZ_NHTT01000006.1, forward strand.
TCGCGTCCTTCAATTTTTACGGTCGGTGCACTCGGGCGATACAGTTCGCCATCTTCGGCATAGCAATTTGCCAATTCTTGCCAACGCCCTTGATCTAGCAAATTAATCGAACGAGTTACCAGCTTTTGGCACTGCCACTCAATCAGCATATTTTCGATCGTTTGATTGCTCATAATCCCCTACTTTTTCTTTAACCATGAGTGCAGTGCCGCTGCGACATTTTCTGGATCTTCCGCCGGTGCCATGTGCCCAGCGTCGTCGATCACAACAAGCTCACTACCAATAATATGTTTTTGAATAGCCTGATGCTGAGCTACTGGACTCCAAGTATCTTGCGAGCCGGAAAGCAGTAAAGTTGGCACCGATATCTGTGAAAGAAGCGCTTCGGCATCGGGGCGATTTATCAATGCATGAATCTGCTTTTCAAAATCTTCAACCGAGTAAGACTCGACCATTTTTGCCAAATCGGCCATCAAATTTGCGTTGTTTAATCCTTTAGGGGACATCATGGGAATTAGCCATTGCGTTGCTAACACTGAAATGCCTCTCGTTCTCGCGTCTTCAATCAAGCGCATACGCCCCGGAATTTCTTTGTCTGACTTGGGATGAACACCTGTATTTAAAAGCGCTAGACGCGTTACCCGCTGCGGTGCAAGACGATATATTTCCAGTGCTACTCGTCCTCCCATGGAATGACCCGCCAAGGCAAAGTCACCTTCAATACTGGATAACACAGACCGAGCCATGCCGGTCAGATCATCAAACCCTGCAAAACTAATAATTTCAACGTCGGCATCATTCTCTAATTGAGCTGCGACCTTCTGCCACATTCGTTGATCACATAGCAAACCAGCTAAACAAACTAATTTGGGTCTAGTTATACGCACATTCATTGTGATTTATTCTCCCTTTTTATCAACATTTTCGTATATCAGATGACCCAGCGCCGTATTAGAAACAGGCACATGGTAATGACGATGAATTTCGTTAACCTCATGATTCAGAGCACCACGCATGATTAACCACATCACCATTTCACTCCCTTCTGTTCCGGATTCTCGAATATATTCAACTTGAGAAATCGCTCCTAGCTTCTCATAGTCACTCTTTAAATCATCCAGAAAAGCGAGGTCCCACTCTTGGTTAATCAAGCCAGCACGCTCACCCAGCAATTGGTGACTCATGCCACCTGTTCCCCAAACCTGAACATTTAGGTCTTCTGGAAATTGCTCTACTGCGGCTCGAATAGCTTTACCCAAAGCTAGGCAACGATCACCAGTTGGCGAGGGATAAACCACGGTATTGACGGCCAAGGGAATAACTTGGCAAGGCCATTCTTCCACTTCTCCAAACACCATAGACAAAGGCACGGTAAGACCATGATCCACGTCCATTTCATTGACAATCGTCATGTCAAAGCCTTGCTTTATCAAGGATTCGGTAATATGCCACGCTAGTTTCGGCGCGCCTTTTACCGTTGGAACAGGGCGTGCACCATAGCCTTCATCCGCTGGGTGGTATTCTTCCCCACAGCCAATCGCAAAAGTTGGAATAACTTTCATATCAAACGCTGTTGCGTGATCGTTATAGACCAAGATGACCACATCTGGTTTTTGCTCGCGAATCCACTTTTTAGTGAACTGATAACCATCAAATATTGGCGCCCACTTCTCATCGCCACTGTCACCCTTATCAATAATATGTCCCAGCAACGGAATATGAGAGGTACCTAATCCACAGGTGATTTTGGCCATTATTGCTTCTCCTCAGATGTGTTACTTACAACATAACGATTCCCTTCTGGCGAACGGCCACCACGGCGCATCATATCGATGTATTCATCAACGGATAAATTGGTCATAGTGGAAACGGCCGCAGCCACGCTTAGTCCATCGCTCGAACTGATTTTGACGAGGTAATAAATGTTGCCACCAAGGGCAATGAGTTGACTAAAATCGCGAGCAATCACGGCTTTTTTTTGCGCTTCCGTCATAGGCCACTTATCTAGATAAGCACGTTCATTTTGCTTAAACGCCGTTCGATTAGACTCTTGCATTAAGGACATACAAAATTGATTGAGGTGAAAGCCTATTCTGGCCATATCGCCGTCGAAAACGGTCGTGCCAGGAATATCACTGTAAGGCTTATTGTTATTATTCATTCGCGTCTTACCTTCACTCGTTTCTTATCCTCACTAAAGAGGAATTAACTAAGTAGAACTTATTCAATTAAAGGTACACAGAAAAAACCAACCTTACATATGCACAATCAAAAATATGGCTTAAATTTTGGTTATATCATAAATTATAAATAACGAACTTTTACTCACCACGACTTCACGAAATGACTTTTTAAAAGGAAACCAAGGATGAGCAACCCTAATTCAAATTTTCCACTGACACTCAAACAATGCCGTGTTATCAGGGAAATAATGAAGAAAGGTACCGAAAAAGAAGCAAGCTCGTCGTTAAACCTAAGTCAATCCAGTGTCTCGCGTGCACTGTCACAAGCCGAACAAGCATTGCAGGTGGATATTTTTACCCGTGGCTGGAGTGGAGCTGAACCAACGTCAGCAGGGGAAGTGGTGATCTCGTCTTGCAATAGCATTTTACAAGCGATTTCAGATACAGAGCACCAATTGCAAAGTAACGTTACTACCTTACTAAAATTAAAAACCTACGTAGAATGGCGACATCTACTGATCATTGAAGCCGTCGTAAAAGTTGGCAGTGCCTCTGTTGCCGCGCAAACACTTGGCATGACACAACCAGCAGTCAGTAAAACATTAAAAGAAATCGAAAATATGGTGCAGCAGCCAATCTTCTTAAGAGCGCGCCGTGGTTTGATTCCACAAGCTGCCGCCAAACAACTGGCTTCGTTATTCCTAAGAATTTCACCAGTGGCTCAATCGCTACATCACAGTCTTCAATCACTGCCAAACGAGCTAACCGGCAGACTGTCCGTAGGCATGCTTTCGTTTTCCTGCCAAGATATTGTTCCCATTGCGTTTGCTTCTATATTTAAACAACACTCAGGGATTCGTCTACAAGCCATGCAAGGTCCTTATCACATGCTGGCAAATGCCCTACGACAAGGTGAGATCGATTGCTTTTTAGGCCTAATGAGAAAAGGTCCGCTTCATCCAGAGTTAATTGAACTGCCCTTATTAAAAGCCCAATACGCTTTGATTGCTCGTGCTGATCATCCGATTCACAACAAAGCAAAGACACTCAATGATCTGGTTAATGAACGCTGGATTGTAGCGCGTCACGGCACGCCTATTAGGGATTATTTCGAAAGTCTGTTCCATAGCATAGACAACAAACCACCCATCCAAGCACTGGAAATGTTGACCTTTGCCTCTTCAGAAGAGCTGGTTATCCACAGTGACGCCATCGCGCTGTTGTTCTATGACGACTGGAATATAAACAAGCTCAACCCTCGCCTAAAACAAATTTCTATTCCACTCCCCAATCCAGAATGCACCATAGGGATAACACTGCATCGCGAACGACAATCCACCATCATTCAGACATTCATTGAAGAGTTAAAGTTAACGATTATAGACAAGCTAAAAACACAATAACCGATAACCATGAGACCGCGAATAACAAAAAGCTCCATACCATCAGCATGGAGCTTTTTCATTTCTAATGATTTACCTATCTAAACACCTTAAAAAGGATAAGGCGTTGCAGCTTGCTTAACGGTCACCCATTGCCAATGAGTATAAAGATCCCAATCCGCAGGGCCACACACCGCGCTGCCATTGCCTGATGCGCCGCAACCACCAAATGGGTTAATGCATTCATCGTTGACGGTTTGATCATTGATATGCAGTAAGCCAACATGCAACTGAGCACCAATACGTTGTGCTCGGGAAAGATCGTTCGAAATCACCGCTCCAGCTAAACCATATTGTGTGTTGTTCGCCATAGCCACAGCTTCGTCATCGTGTTTAAAGGTAACAATATTAACCACTGGACCAAAGATTTCTTCATCAAAAGAACGCATTCCCGGCTTCACATTGCTCAATACTGTTGGCGCATAGAAAGGCCCTTCGTGAGAACCACCAGCTTCTAACTTTGCGCCCGCCGCGATGGTGTCCTGAACAATAGCGTGAACTTTTTCAAGCTGACGCTGATTAATCAGCGGCCCTAAAGCAACTTGTCCAGAAGCTGGATCACCGACTGGTAAATGCTTCGCTTTTTCGACGATTTTAGCCGTTAACGCTTCTGCGATGCTTTCTTGGACTAGGATACGGCCTGACGCCATACAGATTTGTCCTTGGTGGAAATACGCTCCCCAAGCAATATTACTGGCCGCCACATTTAAGTCAGCGTCTTCTAAGATGATTAACGAGCTCTTACCGCCTAACTCAAGCGACACTTTTTTGAGGTTACGACCACAGGCTTCACCCACTTTTCGGCCTGCAGCAGTAGATCCAGTGAACGCCACCATACCGATCTCTGGCGCAGCACAAAGCGCTTCACCAGCTTCAACAGCACCCGGTAAGACTTGAAATACGCCTTTTGGCAAACCTGCGGCCTCCAAGGCAAGAGCAAGAATAAAACCGCCAGTGACAGGCGTTTGTGGATCTGGTTTGGTGACTACCGCATTACCTGTCGCCAAGGCAGGAGCAATAGAGCGAATAGAAAGGATCATCGGAAAGTTAAAGGGAGAAATAACACCCACAACACCAATAGCCTTACGTGTCGCGTAAGACATTTTTTCGGGGACAGAAGGCAACGTTAGACCATTTGGCTCCAACGTCATATTGGCAGCCAATTGCAGAATTAGAATGGCTTCTTTTACTTCGTGCTGGCCTTTAGGAATAATACCGCCAGTTTCACGGGCAATATACAAAGCCAGTTCGTCAAAGTTTTCTTGCATGAAAGCGGCGGCTTTATGAAACAATGTAGCCTTGTCTCTTGGCGGGACTTTTAACCATTCTTTTTGCGCTTCATTGGCTCGCTGACAAGCCAAATAAACTTCATCTGCTGTAGCAATACCGACTTCACTCAAAACCTTACCTGTCGCTGGCTCCATAACGTCTTGCTTGTTTGAAGCAGCAACCCAGTCACCCGTAAAAAACTTACCAGACCATTTTTTAGATTCAAGTACAGATACCGTCATATGCATTCTCCTATTTATTTTTATTAGCCACTGAATTTCTACTAAGACAAATCAAGCCAAGTGGAAGTTCAGTATTTTGGTTATTCATACCATTCGTACACTACAGCAATAGCTATGCCGAAATAATACTTCAGCAAATTCCATCAAAATATAAAACGCAACATATTGATAAATAAAGGTTTGTAATTTTATCAATATCGATAATCCGATATTGCATTGTATAAATATCCAACAACAACTTGACGATATCGTTAAATACAATCAAAACTAGGAAAAAGCAGTTAACCATTTCATCAACTAGATGAAAGAGGAAAAATAATAATGACGAACTCTCATCGCATTTCTTTAGCAGACTTAGCTAAAAGCAATCAAAAAATCCTACTCAAAGGCAGCTCCCGTGAACTAGATGGCCAACATGCACCCACCGTAGAGGAGCTGACAGAATGTCTGTTTTTTTCGCCCGGTGATGGTCGCATTTGGTTAGACGATCAACGCATGTTACTGATCCACAGCTCGTCGTTTGGGCTGTTGCGTCGCGAGATGATTGATTCCCTTGGTCTCGAAAAATCGCGCGACATTCTTACTCGAACAGGTTATTTATCTGGCCTAAGAGACGCAGAGCTCATTCAAAAGCGCTGGCCAGACTCAGATCCAGCCTCCATTTTCACTGCTGGCACTCATCTTCATGGGCTAGAAGGTGTCGTCAAAGTGGAAACTATTCACTTTGAATTTGACACTGAAAAAGGTGCATATGATGGTGAATTTCTTTGGCATCACAGCAGTGAAGATGAAGAACACATTGCCGCTTACGGCATTGGTAGCTCACCCGCATGCTGGATGGAATTAGGTTACGCCATCGGTTATGTCTCAGGTTTAGTAGGATCTCTGGTCATTTTTAGAGAAATAGAATGTCAATCTATGGGGCATTCGGTCTGTCGGGTCATCGGTAAATCTGCCGAACTTTGGGATAATATCGAAGACGATATTCGCTTCCTTAACGTCACTTCTCAAAATGCTGAACTGGTTACTAAACCTTCCCCTCAACTCGATCTAATGGAACCAGAACTGTTAGACGATCAGCCAAAAATGATTGGAGTTTCCGCCGCTTTTACCGCTGCTAATCATTCATTACAAAAGGTCGCACCAACCAATGCTACAGTGCTATTCACTGGCGAATCTGGAGTAGGCAAGGAGCTTTTTGCCAGTATGCTGCATAAATTCAGTCGCCAAACTGGTCCTTTTGTCGCATTTAACTGTGCTGCGATTCCTGAAAATCTCATAGAAACTGAACTGTTTGGCGTCGAAAAAGGCGCCTATACAGGAGCAACGAGTAGCCGTCCCGGTCGCTTTGAAAGAGCCAATGGCGGTACATTATTCTTAGATGAAATTGGCACACTAAGCCTAGCAGGACAGAGTAAATTATTGCGTGTTTTACAAGAAAAAGAAGTAGAACGAGTCGGCGGTATTTCAGCTATTAAAATCAATGTAAGAGTCGTCGCTGCAACCAATGTAGACCTACGTAAAGCCATTGAAAAAGGCGAATTCCGCGAAGATTTGTTCTTTCGTTTAAACGTCTTCCCAATACATCTACCTCCGCTAAGGGAGCGAAAAGCTGACATCCCATTGCTCATTAATCACTTCTACCATCACTTTTGCCAACTGCATCAAAAAGCACCATCTGGCATGACACAAACAGCGCGACGAGCGTTATTAAATTATGGTTTTCCGGGGAATATTCGTGAGTTACAAAATCTAATGGAGCGCGGCGTGATTGCATCAGAAGAAGGTGAACCGATTGATCTTCCACATTTGTTTAGAAACGAGTTTATTCCAGAAGAAATTATCTACTCAGTGAATCACCAAGGCACCTTAAGCCATGCCGATAGCAAAAAAGAAGCGACAGAATCGCTCTTGGAACACATCACTCAATTTGTCGGTGGAAAAAATCATTTTGATATTGAAGAGCTTGAACAAAGCTTATTACAAGAAGCCGTAGATAACGCCCAAGGCAATTTATCTGAAGCGGCAAGACGAGTTGGTCTAAGCAGACCACAATTGGCTTATCGTCTGAAGAAGAATAAGTAAAACAAAAAAGTGGTCATTTAAAAATCAGATAAGCCTGTGATACAGCACAATCACAGGCTTATCAGCTTCCGTCGATCTACCATATTCTGAATATTTAAAGATAAGTCGAAGCTAATCCACCATCAACAGGTATATTCACGCCACATACCCAACGGGAAGCATCGGAGCAAAGAAAAGCGATCACTTCTGCCACTTCATCCGAATAAGCAGGACGTAACATACGCTCGGCGTCTTTTTGAACTCGCTCTTCACCAAGCATAGATACAAAATCGCCTAAAATTGGCGTAAAAACAGGACCTGGAGCCACGCAATTCATACGTACGCCATGATCACGGAACCAAGTAAAAGCTTGCTGCGTTGACCAAACAATAAGAGCTTCTTTGAAATACTGATAACAGGTTTCTTGTGGAACTGGGTTCTTTTTCAGCCAAGCAGCACCTTCTTCAAAATAAGAGGTACCAGCCAATGCTTTATGCTGTTCAAGACGCTCTGGCCACTCGATACCTAACACAGAAGCCACATTGACAATACTGGCCCCTTGATTGAATCTAGGAATCAAAGCTTCACTTAAATGGCGCAACCCCAAATAATTCACGCGACCAACCAACTCGGCATCTGCAGTGCCTGGCACACCAGCGATATTACACAAGGCATCAATTTTTTCAGGCAAGGTATCAAGCGCCGTATCAATCGCCGTAGGATTACCTAAATCTATTTGTACAAAGCCATCCAACGTCATACTCGGTTCATTACGATCAATGCCAATGACTCTCGCCCCATGGAAACGAGCAAGTCTTGCTACATCGGCACCAATACCAGAAGACACACCAGTAATGACAATCGTTTTATTCGCTAACATCATATTTACTCTCCTTATTATTTTTATAAAACGTCAGAAAAAGTAGAAGGTCATTACTTTTCCTTTTGTAACAAGGAGAACTGCACGGAGTATGCCCAAACCTAAAAACAACGAAAACTTAATCATTTATCGAAATTAAGACATTGATATATATTGATTTTTTAATTAAGTAGAGTTAATTAAAAACATCTATAAACGCTATCAGAGTAAGGCTTGATTAATCAAATGATCAAAAAAGAAAGATAAATACATTTAAAAATTGATGATTTAAAGAATCAACAAGAACAGACATGTCATCCTCGACCCAGCTTTAACCTATGTCGAATTCGGCTCAAAGCTACCGGAGTGATACCAATATAAGACGCAATTTGCTGCTGTGGAATAGAATCTTTTAACTCAGGATAAGCAGCACAAAAATCCAAATAGCGTCGTTCAGCGGAATGTTTTACAAAGGCATTTTCACGCTCTTCTTTGACGATAAAGATGCGTTCAAGAAATTTAGCATAGCACTCTAAAAAGCCTATATCGTGGCGCATTTGGGCATAAAAAGCTTGCCAGGTATAAGAAGACACCATGCTGTCTTCCAAGGCTTGGATACCGAACAAAACTCGTGTCTCGGTCACCATTGCCTTGGTCGAACCAATGATTCTCGGGCTCTTCGCAAAAGTTTGTGTGAACTCTTTCCCCTCATCCGAAACACTCACATAACGCACCAATCCAGAATGTAAAAAATACAAACGATTCGCAAAATCACCTTGCTGAAACAGGTAATCGCCTTTGCGAATCACATGTACATCCATTGGTACCGTCAATCTTTGCCAATCAATATCGTAGCCTAATTCGTTAAAATACGCTTCGAAGCTATTTTGAAGTTGAGTTCGATCCATGGGCGAGCTTTACCTTGCTTAAATTGCCATCAATAAGAAACAGTGCGACGCCTAAAAATACAATGCCAGAAGCAAAAGGCCAATCGACCAAGCTTAATAAACGTGATTGAGTCAACGCGGTAAATAACGCAACCCAAACTGGTATTGTATAAGATATCGCAAGCAAGCGACTTGCCCCAACCGTCATGACCAAACGCTGCTGTAACACAAAGGTAAATAAGGTAGTAAACACCGTCAGATACAACACATTTATCCAGAAACCTTGCGACAACCATTGCACCTGATCAAGCTCTCCCCAAATCAACGCGATAGGCAGTAGCCAAAGCGTTCCAAACAACATAATCATGAAAGCACCGGATAATGCCCCTAACGAACGCCCCCATTTTTGTACCGACACTACATGCAAGGCCAATAAGAAACATGCCCCAACAAAAATATAATCGCCGGAATGCCACTGAAATCCGTCGTTGTCTTGTGTAGAAAAGCCTTGTGTAGAAAACAACACCGTCATTGCACCGATAGAACCAAGAACAAACCCAATGACTCGCCATAAAGGCGCGACTTCCTTGAGCCAAACTCTCGCTATAATCACACCAATTAAGGGAACAAGCGTATACAAAACAGAGGTATTCAACGGCGTTGTCGACTGCAACGCCACAAACAAACCAATAAAAAATCCCACTAATGCGCCGCTTATCACCACATAATGAAAAAGCCGCTGGCGAGAAGCGAACAACGCCTTAAACTGCTCGGTTTTATTTAACTTCGCCCGCTGCCAACTAAACAATAGCGCTGGCAACATAATTAACATCGCCAATAAAAAACGAAACGCTGAGGTAGCAACCGGACTGGCGTATTCCACCATATGACCCGATACGATAAAAGAAGACGCCATCAACCAAGCCCAAAGCAACAAGGTAAAAAACGAACTCATGACGTTACCCCGACTTTATTTTCGGCCAAAATAGGCGCCACAAAGCGGATAAAAAGATGTTCGACTACCGAAGGTTCAAGATTGATATCAAACTCAGAGTTCAAAATACTACCAAGGGACTCAGGACTTTCAATCAATAGCTTCTGCTCACCTTGGCTGTCTCTAATAGTCAGCTCCGCATTCACCAAAGCGACCGTCTGGTCTTGCTTCTTCAAAGTCACCATTAGGTTCTTTAAAAACACCGCATGCGGATGTTTATAAGAATAAAAATGCCCCAGCGCACAATCTGCATCGCTGTAAGTCGCATTATCAAAACGATAAAGGGTAAAATAGTCATCGCCCTTCACTACCTGTAAATCATATTCACCCTTACCTTTAGCGAGTATTCGATAACGGTCTAAACCAGCCACTTGCTGTGTGTTTATATCTAACCGCAATGGTGCAATCGGCCCGTTACCACCAAAACCAGTATCAACTAAATAGCTCACACCTTCTAGCGTTAACAAGGTCACACGATGCGTTCTGCCCGCTTCGCGCTCAAAATTGTTATTCAGTACTCGTGCTAACTTAAGCTGCACGTCATAACCCAAGGCTTTTAATAGCTCAAACGTTAGCTTGTTATGTTCAAAGCAATAACCGCCCAAACTACGAGTCACTATTTTCTGGCTGATCGCGTCAAGATCCAAAGAAATATCTTCACCCAACACCACCGCCAAGCTATTGAAACTATAACGAGCCACATGAGCCGATTGCAATGCTTTGACAAACTCAATGCTAGGTGTTTCAGGCACAACCAAGCCAAGATCAGATAGATAATTTTGTAGACTGGATGATAACGGCATATTTCACTTCCTTAATAATCAACATACATGGAATACGACCAAGACTACTGCAAAAAAAAAGAGAAAGAATTAACCTAGGTTAACTCCTTCTCTTTTTTTAGACATCAGGGATAAAATTAATGATCTTTATATGAAAGACATAGTTTATTTTTTAGCACTTTTATATCTGTAATAAAAAGGAAGCAGTATAGAAACTACAGATAGAAGAATAAAACCAAGACTAATAGGATGACTAAAAAATATAGTCCAATCACTATCGTACATTGCCATGCTTCGTCTAAAATTAGATTCAACCATATAGCCCAATATCATACCTAAGACAACAGGTGCCGAACTAAACCCATAACGATTCAAAAAGTAACCAAATATCCCAAAGAATAATAAAATCCAAGCCGATGTTAGAGAACCACTGATTCCATAAGCTCCTACGATACACATAACCAATATAAACGGCATAAGGAAAGATCGAGGAATTTGTAGAACTTTCACAAACAGTTTTATTCCAACTGCTTGAAAGCAAAACATAAAAATATTTGCAATTAGAAACGCAATAATAATTCCATAAGCGATATCAGCATGATCCTGAAACAATAATGGCCCAGGCTGTAATCCATGTATAAGAAGTCCGCCCATTAACACTGCGGCAGAAGCATCCCCAGGAATACCTAATGTCATCATTGGAATTAATGCACCGCCGGTCATACCATTATTAGCAGATTCACACGCAACAATTCCTTCATTATGGCCTGTTTGAAATTTTTCCGGTGTCTTTGATTGTCTTTTAGCAACATCGTAAGCTAAAAAAGAAGCAATACTTCCTCCGGCCCCAGGAACAGCACCGACCAAAGAACCAATTACAGAACTAACAGACCAAACTCGCCACAGACCAAAAGTTTCCTTAAAGCGAGGATAAGCATTATCCACTTTAATTTTTACTTCTGCGCCCTTAGCATTTCGACTTGAAACAATATCGCCAATAATTTGGGATAATGCAAACAAGCCTATTAGAGCAGGCATGAAGTCTACACCACCAATTAAATCGGGAATATCCGCAGTGAGTCTAACTATACCACTCAATGAATCAATCCCAATCAAGGAAATCAATACACCAATAAGGCCTGCAACCAATCCTTTCACAATTGATTGCCCTGAAACTGATGCAATAATAGTTAAACCAAAAATACCTAATGAAAAATACTCTACGGCACTAAATTCAAGAGCAGCTTTGGCAATAATAGGTGACAATAATGCAAAAACTAAAACACTAATTATTCCGCCAATAAAAGAAGCGACAACACATAGACCTAAAGCTCTTCCTGGCTCTCCTCTTTTCGACATTGGATAAGCATCCAGTGTGGTTGCAACAGAAGAGGGAGTACCAGGTATATTTAACAAAGCAGCAGGTATCGACCCTCCAGATATAGCACCACAATACATACCAAACAACATCCCCATACCACTGATAGGCTGCATACTAAATGTCAATGGCAATAAAAGAGCAATCCCCATAGTAGCTGTCAGGCCGGGTAAAGAACCAAAAATCAGCCCTAAAACAGTACCAGCAGCAATAGCAAGAAAGATGGTTGGTTCTAAAAAAGCGTCAAACGAATGAACAAATTGCATAAACATAATAATCCACCTTTAACTACGGCAAACTCATTTTAAAAAGAACCGAGAAGACAAAATAAATTGAAAGCGTCGCTATAAAAGAAAACAGAGCTGACACCAAATAAGATTTATAATTAAAGCCTCCACTGTTTAAAAGGTAACTATTAAGCCGCTGAAATAGAAATAAGAAAATTATTGTCGAAGCAAAAAAACCTATTAGAGATAAGATAAATATATAAACAAAGATCAATAATAAAGTTCCAGCTAATGCAAAAAACTCAGCACGACTAAAAAATAGCTTTTCACTTTTTTCTCTAAATTCTATAACAAACAAATAAGAAACAAGAAATAAGATCAAGACACAAATAACAATAGGAAGAAAAGCTGCCCCTGGATCATTTTCTACACCTATTCCTGAAGGAATATCCCAAGATAGTTTTAAGAAAAAACCGGCGCCAGCCATGAGAAAAAGATAAAAAACATGTTGTTCTTTCAAGTGAAACATATTGTCACCTAAATAGTTAAAATATGGTCAGGTGTCTAACATCCACCTGACCTTTTATACTTATTTTTTCAAGTTATGAGCCGTATTAATAAAAGACTCGGCTAACAGTGACATCCATTTGTCTAAATTTTCACCTGATTTTTGAAAATCAACTTGACCTCCCTGAGTAGCAATCAGCTGCTGAAATTTTTCATCCTTGACTGCATGCTCTAGGGCTTTATTCCAAGCCACTTTTACTTCATCACTCACTCCAGCAGGTGCTGCAATGCCTCGCCAATTGGTCAAATTTAAATCTATACCAGTTTCTTGTAACGTAGGAACATCTGGGTACTCGCTGAGACGCTTGCTACCCAAAGAAAGTAATGGTTTCAATTTTCCAGATTTAATACCAGAAGATAGATCACCTAGGTTCAACATTAATGCATCAATATGCCCTCCCATTGCAGCAACTACTGCCTTAGAAGAACCATCATGAGGGATTTGTTTAGCTTGATAACCTGCAACATTCGCTAGTATCTGACTAGCAACATGAGTTGATCCGCCATAACCTGAGAAACCAAATTTAATTTTATTTGGATGCTCTTCCATATCTTTTAATAAGTCATTCCAACTATTCCATGGGCCATCAGCACGAACGGCTACAATATAATCTTCCGTTAAGATATTGCCTAAATAATCAAAATCTTTGTACTTGTAAGTAGCATTCCCCATGCCCTCTGTAGCAAAAATTACATTATTAGGAATTGTTACGGTATAACCATCAGGCTTAGCATGTACTAGCTGAGTAAAACCTAGAATACCACCACCGCCAGGGACATTTTTCACAATAACGGTTTGACCTAGCGACTCTTCCAATGCAGGCTGTAGGGCCCTAGCCAAAACATCGGTACCGCCACCAGCACCATAAGGAATCAACATAGTAATGGTTTTTTCAGGATAAGCTGCGTATGAACTCTGAGCTAGGACAGCCCCAGCGAGAGTAAGAGAGAGCGAAAGTAACTTTATATGCTTTTTCATGCTTAATGCCTTTTATTTTGTTTGTTGGTCTTTGCATTAATGTGCCTAAACACACATTATTAATTTTTCCATTTCATAATTTGCTACTAGTCATTTAGTAGACAGATTGGTCTGACTGCACTGCAGACTTACCAAATTCAAATTCCTCTGCACGCTTCCTGATCGCTTGCATCATGAGTGATACATCTAACCCAACAGCAACAAATCCTACGCCTAATTCCATGTACCTTTTTGCCTGCGCAGAATCACTGGTTAACGTACCTGCTGATTTTCCACTCGCTATTATTTTTCGAATACTTTCTTCAATCGCCTGCTTGACCTCAGGATGACTGGGATTGCCAACATGCCCCATAGACGCGGCTAAATCCGCAGGCCCAATAAAAACACCATCAACACCTTCAACGGCACAAATAGATTCTAAATTTTCAAGGGCGGTAACAGACTCAACCTGAACCAATACACAAATATCTTGATTGGCGTTATGAACATAATCCGTTATGCCATTCCATAAAGACGCTCTTGCTGCAGCGGCACCAACCCCCCTCGTTCCAAAAGGAGGATAACGAGTCGACTTAACAATCGCCTCTGCTTGCTCAGCACTTTGCACCATAGGTATAAGTAAAGTCTGTGCACCAACATCCAATATTTGCTTAATAAAAGTGGGATTATCATCAGCTAGACGCACGACTGGATGAGAAGAATAAGGAGCAATAGCTTGTAATTGTAAAAGCATCGATTGCAAGTTATTAGGTGCATGCTCTCCGTCAATCAAAAGCCACTGAAACCCAACAGAAGCACACATTTCAGCACTGTATGAGCTCCCCATTGAAAGCCAGAACCCAACCTGCTGTTCTCCTCTGGATAAAGCTTGTTTAAATTCGTTAGTTTTTTTTATTTTCATAACAACCTCTTAAGAAAGATTTCCTTGGCATAAATATTTAATATGCAGGTAATCATCTAATCCATATTTAGAGCCTTCTCGACCATAACCAGATTCTTTAACACCTCCAAATGGGGCTGAATCTGCCGCAATAGCTCCTTCGTTAATACCTACAATCCCTGTTTCTAATGCACTGGCAAGTCGCCAAATACGGCTAACATTTTCAGAGTAAAAATAAGCAGCTAAGCCAAAAGGAGTATCATTGGCTTGTTCTATGACTTCTTGTTCATTATCAAAACAAAATAATGGAGCAACTGGACCAAACGTCTCTTCCTGACAAAGAACGGCATTTTTACTCACATTCCCTAGCACTGTGGGAGCAATATAATTAGGGCCATCAGATATTCGAACCCTATTTCCACCAACTAATACCCTTGCACCTTTCTGTACAGCATCGTCGATATGAGACAGTATCTTGTCTACTGCTCTCTCATTTATCATTGGGCCAATTTCACTATCTAATTCGCTGGCAGGGCCAACTTTTAGAGCACGAACTTTCTCCACTAATTTTGCAGCAAATTCGTCATAAACCTTTGCTTGCACATAAACTCGATTAGGGCACACACAGGTTTGACCACCGTTACGAAATTTCGCTGCCATTAAGCCTGACACTGCAGCGTCTAAATCTGCATCTTCGAAGACAATAAAAGGAGCATTACCTCCAAGTTCTAAAGAAAGTTTTTTCAACGTTGCCGCTGAGGCTTGAGCCAAATGCTTACCAACTGGTGTTGAACCAGTAAAACTGATTTTACGAACTCGACTATCTTGCAACCAGTTGTTCACCATCGCTGGTGTATTATTACGAGATGAACACACTATATTAATCACACCACTAGGAATTCCAGCGACCTCGGCCAGCTTAACCAAGGCAAGCGATGTAAGCGGAGTGTCTTCTGCTGGTTTAGCGACGACAGTACAACCAGCAGCCAAAGCTGGTGCGATTTTTCGAGTAATCATGGCAGCAGGGAAGTTCCATGGTGTTATGACTGCAGTGACACCAACAGGCTCTTTAATCGCCATCATTTTTCGACCAACTACAGGAGATTCGATTAAATCTCCCTCAATTCGAGGAGCTTGTTCGGCAAACCATTCAACATAACTTGCTGCATAGCTAATCTCACCCTTAGCCTCGGCTAATGGCTTACCTTGCTCTAACGAAATGAGCCCAGCTAACGTATCCAAATTAGCTAAAATCAAAGCATGCCAAGCCTTTAGATACTGAGCTCGCTTTCTTGCAGGCACTAACCGCCATGTTAAAAAAGCCTGACACGCTGCATCAACGGCAGCCGAAGCATCACTAGCATCGCTATCTGGAACATGAGCAATCACTCCTTGATTAGCAGGATTCAAAACCTCAAACGTTTGCTCTGAGTGAGCCGTTGTCCAAACTCCCGCGATATAGTTTTGATTCGTAATTGTATGTTGACTCATGCAATTGATTCCTCTGCAATATAGAAAATGGAATTAACTAACAATACCGATGTGCCAAGGAATAAACTCGTTATCACCTAAGCCTAAACGTTCGCTAGAGGTACTTTCTCCGGATGCCACTTTAATAATGTGTTCGAAAATATGTTGCCCCATTTCCTCAAGGCTCATTTTTCCATCCAGTATTAACCCACAGTTAATATCCATATCTTCTTGTAAGCGGTTATACATATTTGAATTAGATGCTAATTTAATCGTAGGAGCAGGCTTTGAACCGAACATCGATCCCCGCCCTGTCGTAAAGCAGATCAAATTCGCTCCGCCAGCTATTTGTCCGGTTGCTGAAACTGGGTCATATCCTGGAGTATCCATAAAAACAAAACCATTTTGTTCAATAGGTTCTGCATATTCATAAACCGCTTGAAGAGGTGTCGTACCGCCTTTCATGGCAGATCCCAACGATTTTTCAAAGATATTCGCCAAGCCGCCAGCTTGATTGCCCTGCCCAACCACACCATTAAACTGCCCATTGTGACCGCGGGTATATTCATCCCACCAAGAAAGACGATCTAATAGCTTCTGACCGACTTCCTGACTAATAGCACGTCGAGTCAGCATATATTCGACACCATGAATTTCTGGAGTCTCAGATAAAATGGCTGTACCACCATGTCTAACCAAAATATCCATGGCCATACCTAATGCAGGATTAGCAGTAATTGCTGAAAACCCGTCAGAGCCGCCACATTGCAAACCTATCTTTAAGTGCTCTACACTCACTGGTTCTCGCACCACCTTATTGGCTTCTGGCAACATACTTTCAATCGCAGCAATACCAGCTGCAATCGTTGCTCTAGTTCCACCCACAGCCTGCATAACCAAGGTCTGTAAATGAGAATTTTCTTCGAGTTGCTGAGAAGCAATTAAAGAGGACATCTCATTCCGTTCACATCCAAGCCCAACAATAAGCACACCAGCTAAATTTGGATGACGTGCATATCCGGACAAAGTTCTACGGAGGACATCAAAATGATAACTAGGAGAAGACATGCCACATCCACTGGTATGAGGAAAAGCAACAATGCCATCAACATTAGGGAAAGCGGAAAGTCGTTCTGGAGTAAAATGATCTGCAATTTGTCGAATAACAGTAGAAGAACAATTAACCGTTGAAAGAATACCAATATAATTACGCGTTGCTACTTTTCCATTGGAGCGCACAATACCATTAAAAGCCGCTCTTGCTGAAACGTCCACATAATCGACAGGAACAACATCCTGACAAAAGCTAGGATCTCTTTCATAATCAACTAATTCAAGATTGTGCGTATGAACATGATCTCCAGCTTCAATTCGACGTAATGCCACACCAATGCGTGTATCGTATTTGATAATCGGCTCACCAGCCTCAATAAGCCTTGCAGCGATTTTATGACCACCCGAAACTTGAGCTCGAATACGAAGATTAAACTCTGGAACTTGCTGCCCTATTGATACTGACTCACGAACGATGCATACATTATCATTGCTATGCAATTTAATTAGAGGGGACGATGAGGATGACATATTTTATTCACTCACACTAAATTTGTTGTAGTTATGTGAACAAGTATGTTGAGCATCTATATGAATGTAAAATGAAACAATAGACTCTTCTCATTCCATTATGTTATGAAGTAGATAAGAAAATAAAAAAGAGTAAAACATTTCATGATAGGCATTGATCGCGTCTTACGCTCTAATCTGAGGCTAAGACACTTACAATTATTAGTAGCATTAGATGAATTTCGACACCTAGGAAGAACCGCAGAGTTTCTATCTGTGACTCAGCCAGCCGTATCAAAAATGCTCGCAGAAATAGAAAAAACATTCGACTTACAGCTATTTGAACGTTCGAGTAGAGGAACTGAACCTACTCCATACGGCGTAACCGTTATTAAATTTGCGCGTTCAGTACTAGCAGATTATGACAGGGCCAAGATTGAGATAGCAGCAGTTACAGAAGGTTCAGCAGGTAGAGTACAAGTAGGTGCTATGGTTGCAGCAACACCTACCCTACTAACGCAAGCCGTTAACAACCTTAAAAAAAATGCGACCAAAACAACAGTTCTAATAGAAGAAGGTGACCTAAGGCGCCTATTACCCCGATTAAGGTCTGGGGAGCTAGATCTCATAGTAGGAAGGTTAGAGCCTGGTTATGCAGCCCCAGATTTAGATACAGAAGCACTCTATAACGAATCCATGTGTCTCATTTGCTCACCAAATCATGAAATTCTGAAAGGAAAAATTATCGATTGGCCTCTGCTATCACAACAAGCTTGGATTGTTCCGCCATCTTGGGCAGCATCTAGAACAAAACTGAACCAAATATTTTACAAACATAACTTACATCCACCAGAAAACATCATAGAGTCAGCATCATTTTTAAATATACTGATGTCATTACAAACAGGCTCAGCCATAGGCTTTATGGCTCATCAAGTTGCACAGCATTTCGAGCAACAAGGGCTAATGTCTATTATTCCCATAGAGTTAGAAATTGATTTGCCACCTATAGGTATAATCACTTTAGATGGCAGAGAAAAGACGCCGACTACACTAAAGTTAATAGAACAGCTAAGAATGGTAAATGGATGTGAAAATACATAAATATTGCCAACTATATCTATATGCAGGAACGATGAATCTCTTTTTCAAACCATTCAACATCCCAGTATTGACCAAATTTTCGGCCAACTTCGAGGTATACACCAACAGATTCAAAGCCGAACTTTTCATGGATAATACGGGAGGCTTCATTGGGCAAGGTAATGCCAGCGTAGGCGCGATGAATGTCTTCTGTTTCCAGTTGCTCAAACAGTTCAAGGTACAAGGCGGTTCCCAAACCTCGGCCTTTTGTATTTGGCTTTAGGTAAATACTAACTTCCACCGACGTTTCATAAGCGCGTTTTGGTTTGAATTGTCCACTGCAAGCGTAACCGAGAATTTCTCCGTCTTGTTCCGCCACCAGTAAACGATACCGACCAGTTGGCGCAAACTGCGAAAACCAAACCGCTCGACCTTCTAATGTGTAAGGCTCTATATCAAAAGTAGTCGCCGTATTCACTATGTAGTGATTATAAAGATCGGTTAACGCGGGTAAATCCTCAATCACAGCTGGACGAATTTGAACGCTCATTTTATCTCCCAATGGCAATAATCTAAGGCTGAAGCGATGCTCTATTTTTACCACGCTTCACATTACTGTAATAGACAATTTGCGGTGGTACTGCGTTTAACTGCTTGGCTTGTTTATATCTCGATAAAAAAGATCGATACACGCCGTATTTAAAATACACAATATCTGCGTCCATCGTCGGGCCTTGGTAGTCGACTTTTTGTTCGCCGTTTACCCAAACTTGGAATACACCAGAATCGCCTTTTGCCCAGCGAGCATGCACTTCGATTTTATGCCACCGACCTCGCAGATCAGCCTCATTAATCAGTTCGTAATTTTTTTTAGTACCAGAAATATGGTCGTTTAGGTGATAACCACCGCGGCCATTTTGAAACATCCAGATCGGATGAGAGTTAGCTTGATGAAATTGACCAAGAGCAACCTTGGTAGGAAAAACATTGGGGTAATCATCAGGAAAATAAATCGACCAACCGTACCAAGCGTCACTGCCTGCTGGTGTCATTTTCTGCTGCTCGGATAACTCACTGCGTTCGCGATCTTGCTCGCAATCATTCCAACCTTTATTCCAGTAGCAGTCTCCTGGACGCACCTCGAATTTCTCGATTAGTTTGGTTGGTGCGCTATCGGTAATGTCCTGAATAACTTGATAACCATCGCTCGTATTATTTAACGAACGCATGAAAGGGCCAAAATCCCCATGATTAATATCTTGCGCAACAGACTGCGCCTGAACAGGAATAACAAAAAAATATAGCCCTAAGGAAATTAAAAAACGAGACATAGGAAACAAACCTTATTTATTACTCATCACGCCATTCTAAAGTTTGCGAAGGCTGTTCACCAAACAGTTGTTTGTAGTCTTTCGACCAAGTAGGGTCAAATGAAGAATACGGGGATATTTTCATCTAACTTTATCTCTCAATAAATGTATTTCGTCCTAACACCCAACATTTATTGGCTACTAGACGATCAACCACATTAACCTCTTGAATTTCTAGAATTTCTAGAATTCCCACCATTTCATTGTTTAAACAAGTTCACAAGAAAAAGGCAATCTATTGCTAGACTGCCTTTGGTTTTTTCTTACTGTTGGTGTAAAAACACCGTTTGCAGTTATTTGCCGCCTGAGACAGCAAAGCCGCTAAAGCCACCCATTGGTAGGTCAGCCATTAAGCTTGCCGCGCCTGTCGTCAGGTCTATAGAGTAAAGACCGGCTTTTGATTCACCTTCGAGCTGCAATATTGCATAAGCAGCGTCAGAACCTTCTTCGGCAGAAACTATATCGAAGCCACCCATTGAAGATACGTCAACGGCCTTGCCATTGATGGTGATCTTAGCAACGGTTTTTAATTCGCCTGCATTATTCGCAAGGCTGACCAATGAGTCTGTTTTACTGTCTAACGCAAACTGGAAAGTGCTCGACGCTTTTGCACCGGCAATGGCGTTCGTGTAAGCGTTTGCAAAAATTTCAGGCGTTGTGCCTTCGTTGCTGTCGCCTTTTACATAAAAGGTAGAGGTGAATTTCAATACGGAATTAGCACGCTTATCTTCGTTACCAAAACCGACAGGGAAATACACCAAGTTTGTCCCGTCAGAACCCACCATACGAACCGCATCGATGGCGTTATTAAAATCCATCGCGGTGGCTGACGCATCCTTGGAAATCATGGCGCCATTTGTGAAGGTAGCACCCAGATCGGTTAGCTTGCCAGTCTTAGTATCCACAGAATAAACAGCGCCGTTAGTATAGCCCAGCAGCTCGCCAGTAACGGGGCGATATGCCACGGCATCCAGCTTATTGCTTAGCGTAAAAGTGTCCATTTTCGCAGGAGACGCGATAGATCCCATTGTGACCAAAGTCGTTCCATTATTAGCAAGTGCGTACCCAGCGATAGGGCTATCTTGGTCCGATGTTCCGTAAAAGCCAGTTGAACAAGCAGAAACAGCGAAAGCAGTCGTGGCAGCAATAATCGTCTTTTTCATCATAAGCATCCTATATGAGTTTTATTAGTAAACTAGGTGTCACCCAACTGGGTGGCTCATACAGAGATACTCATCTTTTAAAAAAAGGTTTCAGATAAACGATATTTTTTGAAAAATAATTTGTTGCACAAACCGAGTCTGGCGTTAATTGTCTTAACATACGATAAAGGCTCGGTTGCTTTTTACTCAACCACTCAACCCCGTAAGTGTTTTTGACGGCGTTTCACCAAACAACTGCTTATAGTCTTTAGCAAACTGGCTCAGATGCCAAAATCCCCATTGAGCGGCGATGTCACTGACCGCTTGACCATTTGTTGCTTGTACCAGAGAGCGACGAACGCCGTTTAGTCGGCTGATGCGTAGGTATTGAATCGGGCTGACGCCGAGAATGCTTTCAAAGCTGTACTGCAAGGTACGTCGGCTGACGTTGGTGACTTCACACAATTGCGTCACGGTAACGGGTTCATCAAGGTGATAATCCAAAAACTGACGGGCACAATCGACCACTTTTTTACGGTGATAATAGCTTTGTGTTTTGGCTGGCTGTGGGGTTTCTACTTTGAGTACTTCAAGCAATGCCATCATGACAATGTCTTGCTGCAAGCGTGGCGGTGTTGTGTTGTTTTGCAAAGACAACAAACGTGCCAGAACAAAGCGCACTTCCTCTAAGGTTTTATCGGGTACGCTCAGACGGCCACATTCGGTGAGTTCTTTCCAATTTAGATCCACCCCGTGAATCGCGGCTATTTTGATCACCTTTGATCGATCCACCACTAATCCATATAAATCATAATCCTGCGGTGTGGATAGCTGAAAATCACAATCACCTGGACGGCACATAATATTATTGGGATTGATGGTTAAGCCGTTGATGCGACTCTCTTCTTGATCAACAAGAGGAATCCCCAGCCAAACAGAGTCCGGCCAAACGACGCATTTTTGCTGCAAGGCTTGGCTGGTGTGTTCACAAAACGCCTGCAAACCATCAAAAGGCAACTCGACAATACGGCCGTAAAAACTTCCACGGCTGATTTGATCGTACTCTTGCTGCCAATTGGTCAAATTACTCGCATGCAAATCGGCATCGTGAGCTTCCGACAATCTAACTTTCGATATGCGAGGGGAAAAGCCCTCTTTTGGTGCATTTTTTAGGTTTAACGACATATCTTCATCCCGCTATATATCGATTTTTATTAAATGTTTATTTAATAAAAAATCTAACTATTTGAAATATATAGACATTAATATTTTTGCCATTATTCGATAACGTCGGTTTATGGATTTCCGTAATGTTAACTAACGTTATATATGTTCAAGCTATGCAAGATTTACACCCTTTTCTTGTTTGCTTTTTTGAACCAACACCATGTCAGTAAAGCGCGTGAGATAATTATGAGCAAGCCAAATTCGACTTTTCAGTTTAAGAACATAGTAGGCGAACGCACCTTCGGCTTTGTCGATCTTGCCGATTTAATGGCGAAAGCAACACCCGCACGTTCGGGGGATCGCTTAGCCGGTGTTGCAGCCCAAAGCGCCGAAGAACGCGCCATCGCGCAGATGACGCTTGCCGATGTACCACTAAGCCTTTTTCTTGAGCAAGCCCTCGTACCCTATGAAGAAGATGAAATTACCCGACTAATATTAGACGATCATGACAAAAGCGCTTTTTCTTTGATTTCTCATCTGACCGTGGGGGGCTTTCGTGATTGGTTACTAAGCGACCTTGCCTCCAGCGAAATACTGATTCAGATCCGCCCCGGTGTGACGCCAGAAATGGCCGCAGCGGTCAGCAAAATTATGCGTAATCAGGATTTGATCTTAGTTGCGAAAAAGTGCCATGTGAAAACCGCGTTTCGTAACACTATTGGCTTACCAGGACATTTATCGACGCGGTTACAACCTAACCATCCAACGGATGATTTAACTGGCATCGCCGCCAGCATGTTGGACGGTTTGCTCTACGCCAATGGCGACGCCGTGATTGGTATCAACCCTGCCACCGACAACGTGCAGCAAGCCACACGCTTGATCAAGATGATGGACGAAGTCATCCAGCATTATGAAATCCCGACTCAATCCTGTGTGCTAACTCACGTGACCAACACCATTGAATGTATTGAGCAAGGTGCGCCCGTGGATTTGGTGTTCCAGTCCATTGGTGGTACTCAAGCGACCAACGATAGCTTTGGTTTTAACCTAGCAAATCTGGCCGAAGCCCAAGACGCGGCCTTATCGTTGAATCGCGGTACGGTTGGCAACAATGTCATGTATTTCGAAACGGGCCAAGGCAGCGCCTTGTCCGCCAACGCCCATCACGGTTTGGATCAGCAAACCTGCGAAGCCCGCGCTTACGCTGTGGCCCGTAAATTCAATCCGCTGTTGGTCAATACCGTTGTTGGCTTTATCGGCCCAGAATACTTATACGATGGCAAAGAAATCACTCGTGCAGGGTTAGAAGACCACTTCTGTGGCAAGTTACTTGGCTTACCTATGGGTTGTGACGTGTGTTATACCAATCACGCCGAAGCCGATCAAAATGACATGGATAATTTACTGACACTTTTAGGTGTCGCTGGTTGTACTTTTGTTATGGGCATCCCCGGTTCCGACGACATCATGCTGAACTACCAGACCACCTCGTTTCATGACGCTTTATACGCTCGTCGAGTACTGGGCTTAAAACCCGCGCCGGAGTTCGACCTTTGGTTAGCTAAAATGGAAATCTTCAAAAACAACGAGCAATTTACCCTCAACCACCAGCTACCAGATGCGTTCCATAAGTCACTCAATCGTATGATTGGAGGTCGCTCATGAGCCAAGACACTCCTAAATCCGACATCCCTAAACCTAATAAGTCCTTTCCGACGCATCCTCATGCAGAAGCCGTCACCGAAAACGCGTGGAGCAAACTCAATGCCTTTACTGACGCGCGTATTGGTTTAGGCCGTTCTGGTATCAGCGTCCCAACCAAACATTTATTAGCATTCCAACTTGCCCATGCTCAAGCGATCGATGCGGTGCACACGCAACTCGATAGCGACGCGTTAGCCAAAGCTCTGGTAGAGCAAGATTGGGCTAAAGATTGGACCAAAAACTGTGCCCCTCTACTGTTACACAGTCGCGCGACGGACCGCGCAACCTATTTACAACGTCCAGATTACGGTCGCAGATTGGATGACGAATCTGCCAATAAACTAGACGAGCACAGAGTTTCTACTTCGCAAGACTATGACCTTGCCATTGTAGTCGTCGATGGTTTGTCGTCGCTGGCGGTTGAACAAAATACCTTACCCTTCTTAAAAGCACTTTCTAGCCATATAAACGGCTGGAACCTCGCGCCTGTTTGTTTTGTAAAGCAAGGCCGCGTAGCGATTGGCGACGATGTTTGTGAACGCCTAAACGCAAAATGCGTCTTGGTATTGATCGGTGAGCGCCCTGGGTTGAGCTCGCCCGATAGCTTAGGTTTGTACCTGACTTGGGGCGGAAAAGTCGGCCTAACAGATGCCTACCGCAACTGCATTTCCAACGTTCGCCCAGCGGGCTTGGTTTACCAAGAAGCCGCTCGTAAAGCCTTTTATCTATTAAACGAAGCACGAACCCTGAAGCTGTCTGGCGTAAAACTCAAAGACAGATCAGACGACGATTTAATCGTAGACACCTCAAAGGAGTCAAAAAACTTCCTCATCTCCTAATACGAGGAAAAAGACAAGAGAAAAAAGATAAGGAAAAACAAAACGCACGAAGACGTACAAACAGAAAAGCAAGAAAACTATAAGCCCACTGGGCAAAAAATGACGGTTTAAAACTCAACATATAGAGCACAACTGGAACAAAAGGAAACTAAAATGTCTGATCAAATCAATAAAGAATATCTGGCGAAACGCCAGCTAAAACGAGGCTCAGCGGGCTGGATTTTGCTAGCGGGTTTGGGCGTATCTTACGTAATATCAGGTGACTTCGCAGGCTGGAACTTTGGTATTGCTGAAGCTGGCTGGGGCGGTTTTGCCATTGCGGCGGCGCTTATGGCGGTGATGTATTTCACGCTGGTATTATCCCTCGCAGAAATGTCGGCCGCCATTCCAGCTGCAGGTGGCGGTTACAGTTTTGCTCGTCAAGCAATGGGGCCTACTGGCGGTTATTTAACTGGTTTAGCTGTATTAATTGAATACGCTTTGGCGCCTGCCGCCATTGTTATTTTTATCGGTTCTGCGGTGGAATCCTTATTAGGGTTTAACGGACCTTGGGTCTACGCCGCGTTTTATCTTGTCTTTATTGGCATCCACTTAGCCGGTGCGGGCGAAGCGCTAAAAGTCATGATGGTCATCAGTGGTTTAGCGGTCATAGCCATTCTAGCAACAGCGGTTGCACTGATTGGTGATTTTGACACTAGCCGTTTGTTTGATGTTGCCGTAACTGATGCAGCTGGCGCGTCTGAATTTATGCCAATGGGTTGGTATGGCGTTTGGGCAGCTCTACCATTTGGTATGTGGTTGTTCTTGGCAGTTGAAGGTGTTCCTTTAGCGGCAGAAGAAGCCAAAGACCCAGCAAAAGATGTACCTAAAGGCATTATCGGCGCGATGATTTTCTTACTGTTTACTGCACTTTTGGTGGTGTTTTTATTAGCGGGCGCTGCAGGCGCAGATGCGATGGGTAAGAGCGCAGTGCCTTTGGTCGATGCCTTAAACTTTGCCGGTCATGGCAGTTTAGCAACCGCAGTAAACGTTCTAGGTCTTGCAGGTTTAATCGCGTCTTTCTTCTCTATCATCTACGGTTACAGCCGCTTGGTCTTTGCTCTGTCTCGTGCAGGTTACATTCCACAAAGCTTGTCAGTAACAGACAAACGTAAAGTGCCTGCTCGTGCTTTGATCGTACCTGGCATTTTAGGCTTCCTTGCGTCTTTGACGGGCGAAGGCGATCTGATGCTTGCCATGGCCGTGGTTGGCGCAACCGTGTCTTATGCTTTGATGGCACTCAGCCACATTTTGCTTCGCATCAAACAGCCAAACATGGAACGTCCTTATAAAACACCGGGCGGTATTTTCACCTCGTCTATCGCGTTTGTTTTATCGCTATTGGCTTTGACTGGTGTTTACGCTTACGACCCACGCGCGTTTTTCTACACGCTGGTCTTGTTCGCTATCGGCGCCGCTTACTACTTCTTGTACAGTAAAAATCGCCTTGTGGCGAAAACACCGGAAGAAGAGTTCGACATGTTGGCAGCTGCTGAAGCGGACCTTGCTGCAACGGCTTAACAACCCTTTTCACTGAGTAAATAAAACAAAGCCCCGCATTCCTTTCCTAGGGAATGCGGGGCTTTTGAGTGCTAGGATCAAACGCATTTACGACTTAGCCAATGCCATGCTTTGCAAAGCAACACGCTCAGGCTCCATCATGTAACGATAAGACAATGCCGCCACGATACCACCAATAAAGATGGCGTAGTTTGCCAAGGCGCTAAATACGAAGGTCGCCAAGATAGATACCGCACCGGCAATCAACAAAGCATAAACACTCTTCTTGTTCACTCCATTGTCATACCAGTAGCGGCCTTTTGGCGATTCCGTATACAAAGCTGGAATATCAATATGGCCCTTTTTGATAAAGAAATAATCGACAATAATAATGCCGTACAAAGGCCCGATCATCGCGCCCAACACATCCACTGTATAGTGAATCACTTCTGGGTTGTTGAACAAGTTCCAAGGCGTTAGCAGCACAGAACCAAACGCGGCAATAAAACCACCTGCTTTAAAGCTGATTTTCTGTGGTGATACGTTGGAGAAATCAAACGCTGGCGCCACAAAGTTCGCCACGATGTTAATACCCACTGTCGCAAAGATAAACGTCAGTGCACCCAGTACCGTAATAAAGCCAGAATCAAGACGTTTCACGGTTTCCACTGGGTCAGTAATAATCTGACCAAAAACAGGAATCGAAGCAGAAACAATCACCACACTGAACAAAGAAAACAGCACAAAGTTAACTGGCAAGCCCAATAGGTTACCTAGTTTCAATTTTTTATAACTACCGCAGTAACGAGAGAAATCACTAAAGTTTAAGGTTGGCCCAGCAAAATACCCAGCAACCAAGGCAATCGCAATGAACATCTGCACAATCACATCCATGCCTGTCAGGTTATTTGAGCTCAAATTAAAACTGATGTTTTCCCAACCCGCTCGATTCACCATATAAATACACAAAGCAAACATGGCGACATAGATAGCAGGGCCTGACCAATCGATTACCTTACGAATCATATCCATACCAAACATGAAGACGATTCCCTGTACAATCCACATTGCCGTGAAACCAATCCAGCCAAGATATGAAAGACCGATGAAAGATTGATCTGCAAGAGATGCCATACCAGGAAAAAAATACAACAACAGAATAATGAAGGAGCTAGACGCCAGAAAGGTTTGAATACCGTACCAAACGACCGCGATCAAGCCACGAATGATGGCTGGAATATTGGCACCGAACACACCAAAAGACATACGCGCTACCACAGGAAAAGGCACACCTGCTTTTTGTCCCGGTTTACCCATCAAGTTGGCAAATACCAACACAATAGAAATGCCCAATAACAAGCTAATAAACACTTGAATACCATTTAGACCCAGTGCAAACAAGCTGGCAGCAAACACGTAGCCGCCCACGCTATGAACGTCTGACATCCAAAAAGCGAAGATACTATACCAACCCCATTTTTGATCTTTCTCCGGCAAGAGATCGCTATTTGCTAATCTAGGGCTTTGCTCAAATTCTTGTTTCATGATTGCGTTCCTTTTTAATTGTATACAATGTTAAATACAATTTATGTGCCAAAAAACAGAACCCAAAGAACTTAAGTAAAAATAGGAATATGAACCCAAAAAACCAATATTTACTGCACCATTCCAAGTCAAAACAAGAAAAACACACCAACATTGTGCACAATTAATTCATCTTTTGTTTAAGATGTACGAAACAAACTAGCATGCTATATTGTCTTAAGAACTATATTTAACAAGACATCGTATACAATCTATAGAGAAGCACTCATGTCGAATGACGAGAATATTTACCGACAAATGCTAAAGGCCATTGTCGAACACCAATTACCACCTGGGGCGCGTTTACCAGAAGACCGTCTATCAGAAGCTTTTGGTGTGAGCCGAACTGGCATCCGCAAAGTATTACAGCGGCTCGCCTTAGAACATTTTGTGGTAATTGAAAAAAACAAAGGCGCGCAGGTAAACCATCCAAGCGAAGCCGAAGCATTAGAAGTTCTAGACAGCCGCATATTAATTGAGCCGCAACTCATTCCAGCCTTACTTGGTTATTGGAATGCAGAACATTCTGAGCGTTTTCGCACCATGGCGAAGGAAGAAAAATACGCAGAAGAAGGCAATCAACTAGCAGACTCTATTCAGCTAACCGCTCGTTTCCATTATGAATTAGCGACGCTAGCAGGCAATAAGGTACTAGCGAACTTTGTCCAACAGCTTTGTTATCGATCTTCACTTATTCTCGCCGCTTACGGTACTCGCGGCAGCGTGGGTTGCGAATGTGGTGATCATTCACAGCTACTCGATATTCTTGACCAGGGTAGAAAAGATGAAGCTAAAACTTGGATGAGTCACCACTTAAAACATATTAAATCGTCACTTATTCTCGAAAGCAAACCCGAAGAAAATATCGATTTTCAAAGACTTTTTGGCCGCTAGGAGCACCATGCGAATTCAGCTCATTAACCCAAACACCAGCGCCGACATGACTCATGCCATGGCACTGAGCGCACAATCTGTTGCGCTAGACAGCACGCAAATTATTTCCTGTACGCCTGAGCATGGACCAAAAAGCATCGAATGCGCTTTTGATGAAGTCATTGCCAGCGCCGCCCTGCTCGATCTTATCGAACAAGGCAAACAACAAGGTGTCGACGCCCACATTATTGCCTGTTTTGGTGACCCCGCGTTAGACGCGGCCCGCGAATTAGCTGACGCCCCTGTGATCGGCATTGCCGAAGCGGGATTTCAAATGGCCAGCCTGATTGCCCATCGTTTTGGGGTTGTGACCACGCTATCTCGAACCTTACCAGCAAGTGAACACTTACTTCAAAAATATGGTTATCAACATAAATGCAGCGGTGTAAGAGCCACCGACATTCCCGTTTTGGCCTTAGAAAATATCGATCCTGCGGCCTATCAGTTACTTAAACAAGAATGCCTTGCTGCCATAGAACAAGACGGCGCGGAAGCCATCGTCCTAGGCTGTGCTGGCATGTCGAGTTTGGTTGAAAAGTTGTCTGCAGAACTGCCTGTGCCCATCATTGATGGCGTCGTCGCGGCGGTAAAACTGGCAGAATCATTGCATCAGTTAGGACTACAAACCTCTAAAAAAGGTCAATACGGACAGCGTGTTAGCAAAGCCTTTACTGGACGCTATGCTCACTGGAGCCTGTAACTACTCCATAAATACATTACAAACAATGGAACACAGACCATGAAACATTATTTAGAACGCGATTACGCAGGTTATGGACGCCAAGGGCAGCCCAACGTTAACTGGCCAAACAACGCCCGTGTCGCCTTACAGTTTGTTTTAAACTTCGAAGAAGGCGGTGAAAACTGTGTCGCTCACGGCGATGAGCACGCAGAAACCTTTCTATCGGAAATATTCGGTGCGCAGCCGTTCAAAGATCGACACATGAGTATGGAATCTCTATACGAATACGGCTCTCGCACTGGCGTTTGGCGCATACTTAACGAATTCGAACGTCGAGGTCTACCACTGACTATTTTTGCCATTGCAACGGCATTACAACGTAACCCTGAAGTGGCAAAAGCGTTTGTGGAAGGCCAACACGAGATTGTCTGTCATGGCTTAAAATGGATTCATTACCAAGAAATGCCAATCGAGCAAGAACGCGAGCACATGCAACAAGCTCTCGCCTTGATCGAAGAAGTCGCTGGCGTTAAACCCGTTGGTTGGTACACTGGACGCGACTCGCCAAATACTCGAGCTTTAGTCGCAGAACATACGCAACTAAAATACGACTCAGACAACTATGGTGATGACCTACCTTATTGGGTAAAAGTCGATATGCTTGAGGGTGGTAGCAAACCGCATCTAATCGTGCCTTACACGCTCGACTGCAACGATATGAAGTTTTCCTCGCCTTATGGCTTTAATCATGGCGAAGAATTCTTCCAATACCTGAAAGACAACTTTGATTGTTTATATGAAGAAGGTGCCACCGCACCGAAAATGATGTCCATTGGTATGCATTGCCGAACCCTTGGCAAGCCAAGCAGATTCATGGCACTGAAGAAGTTCTTAGACTACGTACAATCCCACGACAACGTCTGGATTGCTCGCCGTGAAGATATTGCAGATCATTGGATTGCAAATCATCCGCCGCAGAGTTAAATATTAAAACCTATTTAAAAATCTAACCATTTGATTAAAGAGGGAAAAGTAGCGGTTTCCCTCTTTATATTTCTCTCCTAAATTGAAAAGACATTAAAAGAAAGCCCCAAAAATAAGACTTTTTAATTGATAATAGATATCATTACTTTTATCAATTGCATAAATCTATTTTATAAAGGACTCCGTTTAATGTTATCCAAAAAGCCCTACACGGCAATTATTCTATTGCCTTTCGCCCTTAGCGCCTCACAAATCACCCTTGCAGACACGGAGTCCGTAAGCCTCGATGAGCTAGTTATCCAAACCAGCCGATCGAATACCAAAAAAGAAGACAGTCCTCAGGTCATTACTGTCATCACTCGACAGCAAATTGAAGATCAACTATCTATTAGCTCTGACAGCTCGCAAGTGCTTTCTAGTCTTCTACCAGCCTATGCACCAAATACGCAAAAATTGAACGATAGTAGCCAATCCTTTCGTGGGCGTTCTGTTTTATACATGATAGATGGTGTTCCACAGTCTAATCCACTTCGTGACGGTAGCCGTGCTGCACATACCATTGACCTTGCTATGGTAGAACGCATTGAAGTAATCCATGGCGCAAGCGCAATTCATGGCTTAGGGGCAACTGGCGGCATCATTAACTTCATCACCAAATCAAATCGTTCAAACGAACTAAAACAACATATAGACGTTCAGCTGACAACGCCTACAGATGAATTAAAAAGCGACTCTCTGGCTTATAAAATTGGCTACCAAGTAGAAGGTTCACAAGATAATTTTGATTACCTTGTGGGTTTGACCAACGAAGTACAGGGAATCTATCTTGATGCCGACGGCAACTATGTTGGTTCAGACTCTACTCGTGGCGAAACAATGGATTCAAAAAGCTACGATGCTTTTGTCAAACTTGGTTACTGGCTAACCGATGACAAAAGACTGGAACTTGAAGTTAACAAGTACCGATTAAAAGGACGTATGAACTTTACCGGAGTAAATGGAGACAGAGCAAACGGTGTTCCAACCAGCTCCATCAAAAGCACACCAAGAGGTCTGGCCCCGTACAACGATGTTCAGACCACCAGCCTTTCTTATACCGACAGCGACCTTGATGGTATGGAGTTTAAAGCGCAAGTCTTCCATCAGGATTTTGAAGGGAGATATGGTGTATCAAAGTCAGGCAGCTTCCAAGACCCTAGCAATGGTATAACCTTTGACCAAAGCCAAAACCAATCAGAAAAAATCGGTGCAAAATTCAGCTTAACTAAAGACGACCTATTAGATAACGATTTAAGCGTCACGGCAGGCTTAGATTTACTGCAAGACACAACCAGTCAGACGTTAATATTGACTAATCGCACTTATGTTCCTGAAACGGAATACACCAATTACGCTCCGTTCGTACAACTTGAATACCGACCAACTGACCGCTTAGTTCTACAAGCTGGTGCCCGTAATGAACACGCTAAGTTAGACGTAGATACATACCAAACAGTCGCGGCGAATAACAATGTGACAGTAAATGGAGGCAAACCGAGCTTTAGTGACACGGTTTACAATGCAGGTGCTGTTTTTAAGATCACGCCTGCAATTAGTGTATTTGCCAACTACTCACAAGGCTTTGGTATGCCGGATGTCGGACGAGTCCTCCGTGGCGTTAATACACCAGGTCAAGATGTCGATTCACTGATCGATTTATCCCCTATTGTGACCGACAACTATGAAGTCGGTTTTCGTGTAAACCGTCATCCATACGATTTTGAATTGAGTTATTACGAATCTAATTCAGACCTTGGGAGCCGTATTGAAGCAGTCAATGGACTCTATGTTGTAAAACGAGAGAAGAAAGAGATTCAAGGTGCTGAAGCTTCTTTAGGATTCCAGCTCAACAAAGACCATAGACTACAAGCCAGCTATTCTTTCATTCAAGGCAAGTCTGATACTGATGGAGATGGAAAAGTAGACACTAAGTTGACCGGTTCAGATATCTCGCCTAATCGCTTGGTGACATCATGGAATGCTCGCTGGAGTGACAAACTATCATCTTTACTGCAAATCAATCATGCTTTTGACAAAAGCTTTGATGATAAAAAATTAGAGTTTGATGGCTACACTCTAGTCGACGCATCCGTTGGTTACAAACTTCCTGTGGGTAAAATGAGTGTTGCGGTTTCCAACGTATTTAACGAAGACTACTTCACTTACTACTCCCAAAGCTCCGTCAAAACGGACGACCTTTACTTCAAAGGCCGAGGTCGTACTGTGACACTGGCTTATGGTTTAGACTTTTAATTTTCTAGCCACACTTAACTCTTCTCTTATTTTTTAAGAGAAGAGTTAGCTTTCTTTAGAGGCAAAGGACAAGAACCACAATAGACTGGGGGCTCTGTAGCTTGGTAGTAAAAACAACAGGTACGTCGAACACGAATAGGATTTTCCGATATTGCCGTTAACTGCTTTTCTCGATAAAAAACCGTCAAAGGATTTTCGTTTAAACCAAACAATGCAGTCGTACTTTTATCCAGAAGATACGCATAATCTGCTTGAGCTTTTGATCTCATTTCCTCAGCAACACTCACTAAAATACGTTGTTCGTAGATGCTAAAAACACGTACTGCGACGTTTTCCCAAAGAATGCGCCGAGACACTTTTGTTAAGCGGTAAAATTGCTCGACCAATAAGGTTAAATGCCCCAAAAATACTTTGCTCAAGATCTCATTTCGCCAAGCGTTTCGATCTTCTTTGTCAGAGCCTTTCCAAACAGACACCTCTGTCGTTTTTAATGGCATCTTGGATAACCACATTTTGCTTTCTAACGGATATTCAAAAACACTGTTTTCTATTGATGCATCAAGGCCTTTATCAAACCCAGACATGGCGTATAAGACAGGTGCCAACGTAAGAAATGCCACACGTTTTATTACTAAAGACGCCGTTACTTTAAGGTTCGGCGCGCCAAGTTCAGGCATGATTTTTTGTAGTGTTTCCAAACACAAGGCATCATCCAATAACTTACTAGAATCGATCGCAAGTGGCTCGTCTTGTTGATAAGGCTTAAGTCCGAATGCTGCCAACACGTCCCATTCTTCTGGAAGCAATACTTGCTTAGGAGCTTGTTTAAACATGCTTAGCTGCCTGAGAGTCGACCTTGCGTCCTTTCCCATAAGGAATACACATTGGCGTACCAAACAGTGGATCGGCACTGATATGGCATTCCATATCAAACACAGCTTTCACCATATCATGATCTAAAATCGTCTCTGGTGCGCCTTGGCAAAAAACCGCACCGTCTTTAATAGCGATCATGTTATGAGCATAACGAGCTGCAAGGTTCAGATCATGCAACACCATCAAGATGGTCGTATTCTGAGTCGCATTTAGCTCAAACAATAGATCAAGAATCTCTATCTGATGGGTTAAATCCAAATAGGTTGTTGGTTCATCCAATAGCAAAATATCGGTATTCTGTGCCAGCGCCATGGCAATCCAAGCTCGCTGTCTCTGGCCGCCAGATAAAGCATCAATGGAACGATCTGCAAACTCGGTCATATTGGTGTCTTGCAAGGCTTTACGAACTAATCGTTCGTCGTCTTCGGTCCAACTTTGTAGCCAATTTTGATGAGGATAACGACCTTGACGAACCAACTGCTCAACCGTCAAACCTTCTGGGGCGACAGGTCCTTGAGGAAGGATAGCCAGCTTGCGAGCCACGTCCTTTCCAGACAAGGAATGAATATCTGCACCATTCAGGAGAATCTGGCCAGTCGAAGGTTTCAACAATCGGGCAAACGACTTCAGTAAGGTAGATTTACCACAACCATTGCCGCCCACCAGCACTGTAATTTGGTTAGGTTTAATAGCCACATCCAACGACTTAATAATGGTTTTTTTATCATAACCTAAAGACAACGCCACACTTTCTAATGGACTCTGAGCTAATAAATTATCGTCTACTAAAAAATGTTCAGACAAACTCATGATTAAAAAATCCCAATATGGCTAACCGACTCAGAAACGCTGTCGATAAAGTAAATAAATAAAGAATGGTGCACCAATAGCAGACACAAAAACACCAGCGGGAATATCCAAAGGCTGAAACAACAAGCGACCACAAAGGTCTGCCAGCATCACTAGGCAAGCACCGACCAATGCAGAGGTTGGTAGTAAAAGAGCGAAACTCCGCGCAACAAGACGTCTGGCAATGTGTGGTGCGATCAAACCGACAAAGCCCACCGCACCAGCATAAGCAATAGCTGGCGCTGCCATAATCACACTCAAAAATAACAGAGCTAAACGCAAGCGCTGCACAGGTACACCCAGCCCAGTTGCCAGTTGATCACCCAATTCTTGGGTATTCACCCGGCGCGCTAAATAAAACGCCAAGGGCCACGAAATCAACAACCACGGCAACAAGGCTTTCACCTCAACCCAGCTAGCACCATACACACTGCCTGTTAGCCAGATGTAAGCGGTAATACTGCTAGAGAGTGGACTCGCGGCAATAACAAAGGTTGTCACCGCGCCCATCACCGAGGAAATACCAATACCAACCAATACCAGCCGCATTGGTGTTACACCACTATTCCAAGCGAGCGTATAAATTAACAAAGCCGCCAATAAAGCTCCCGAGATGGCGAAAATAGGTAACCAGATAATCCCCATTGCCGTCGCAAAAAAAGACAGAAAACACACCGCGGCGGCAGAGGCTCCGCCAGTAATGCCAATAATATCTGGTGACGCCAGCGGGTTGCGTATCATTGATTGCAACACCAACCCAGACGAAGCCAACGCAGCACCCACCATGGCTGCCATTAACACTCTTGGCAAACGTAATGTCTCAACGACAAACTGCGAAGCCTGATCGCCATTGCCCAGCAATGCCTGAAACACTTTAGGCAAAGCAATAAACTCCTCCCCTAAACACAAGGAAAGCAAAATAATCGATAGAAAAAAGGCAAAGAGAATAAGCATCGACCACAAAGAGCGGACAGGCGTCGAAAAAGAAAATATACGATGGCGAACGCTGAAAAACTTACTCACGTTTGCCCCCTTTGCGAGCCAAATAAATAAAGAAAGGCGCGCCTAAAATAGCCGTTGTCACACCAATTGGCACCTCTTCTGGCATAATCACAAAACGACTAATCACATCCGCGCACAACAACAAAATTGCGCCCCACAAAGCACTTAACGGAATTAGCCATTTATGATCATAACCCACCACTGAACGCACCATATGCGGCACCATCAAACCGATAAAACCAATGCTGCCACCAAGTGCGACCGAGCCGCCGGCCAAGCCAATAATCAACAAACTCAGTACCACTTTGATCAGCACCGTGTTCTGTCCCAATCCTTTAGCAATGTCGTCACCGGACAACAAAATATTGATTTGCGGTGCCGCCAGTATCGCCAGCACAATACCAGCTACAAAAGCGGGCACTAATGGCATCACCATAGCCAAATCACGACCAGATACAGAACCAGCCACCCAAAATAAAACACTGTCCAGCCCTTCTTGGCCAATCACTAATATGCCTTGGGTAAAGGCCATAAATAACGCCGAGATCGCCGCACCAGATAACACGATACGAACCGGAGATAAACCGTCTTTGCCTAAACTACCCAGTCCATAAACCAGCGCGCCAGCCACACTCGCACCCAAAAAAGCCAACCATAAAAAAGTATTCAAGGAAGTAACGGAAAAGAAAGTCGAGAATAAAACGATAGAAAATACAGCGCCTGCATTGACGCCAAAAATAGACGGCGAGGCCAACGGGTTGCGCGTTAATGCTTGCATCAATACACCGGAAACAGCTAAGGCCGAGCCAACCAGACAAGCAACAACAGCACGAGACAAACGCGTGGTGCGGATAATAACGTGATCAATCGACTGAGGATCAAATGCCCAAAACGCTGTCCAAACCGATTTCGCTGAAATGACATATTGCCCATAGGCAATGCTCCCCAACAAGGACAACATCAGGCATAAAATAGACAGAGCAAGAAGGCTCCATTTAAAAGGGCTACTGTTGTGTAAGCGCATAAATGCTCTATTGATCGGCCTGAGGTAATTGATAGATTTGGTACAACTGATCTAAGATTTTTTCTGCACCCAGAATCCCACCAGACAACAACCAAGCCACATTATCCACTTCATACACTTGCTGGTTTTTAGGTGCTGTTAACATTTTCCATAACGGGTGAGCGCGCCAAGCGTCGTAATTTTGTCTAACGGCAGCATCATTGGAATGCAAAATAACAAAGAACACATCCGCATTCACACTCGGCAAGGCTTCTTTGGTTTTCAACTTCACCCCCCAACCTTTTTCATTTGGCAAAGGGAATTTAAAACCTATCTCCTTCAACACCACGCCTGGAAAACTCTGGTTCAAATACAGACGCAAATGATCAGCACGAATATTTAGAATCGCTGCGGTTAATGGCCAGTTTGCTTCGCGTTGCTTGATAGCATTGTGGAGGGTAGTAATGCGCTGCTGAAAGTCGTCCCAAACCTGTTTTCCTTTAACTTGCTTACCTAATGCCTCAGCCGTTAAATCCAAAATGGTTTTAAAGTCATACACATTTTCAGTCATCACAGTGGGCGCGATCTGCGACAATTGATGGTATATTTTTTCGTG
The DNA here is from genome assembly GCF_002806845.1 of Marinomonas sp. ef1. Taxonomy (NCBI): domain Bacteria; kingdom Pseudomonadati; phylum Pseudomonadota; class Gammaproteobacteria; order Oceanospirillales; family Oceanospirillaceae; genus Marinomonas; species Marinomonas sp. ef1. The sequence continues at coordinate 214,568 of NZ_NHTT01000006.1, forward strand.
ACGAGACTTGGTGCCAATAATCAAATCTGGCTTTAACGCCACTATCGCCTCAAGGTTCGGTTGAGTTTCCAACCCCACATGAGCTACGCCTTTCAAAGCATCTCGCAAATATTCATAGGTTGGCTGCTGCGCCCAAGAATCCACTACACCAACAGGCGTCACGCCTAATGCCACCACAGAATCGGTCGCCCCTTGAAACAAAGTCACCACACGTAAAACTTTTTTGGGGACCTCAGAACTCCCCATCGCATGAACAATCTCTTTATATACATCGTTTTTATGGACACTGTTTTTACTATCGGAAGCCATCGCCTGATTTACAGGTGCTAAAATCAGCAAAATCACTGTCAGCAAAAATGCCCATTTTCTTACTTGGTTTACCAGCATGTTGAGGTGCTTCCTTCAATTGTTCTTTGTTAACAAATAGCGGCGCTGAAAGATACGAACAGCCAAAATCGTTATAGTAACAATTATCATCCTCATAAGCATTAAGCGTGACGTAAAAGACTAATTGAAAGCAATAAAAAAAGCCCGAATCATTCGATTCAGGCTTTTAAGAATTACTAATAAATTCAGCTTTATACATGTCCTTTCATATGGATCAAGCAAGCATTGTCTAAATTTCCATACTCCGTAAAGCCTCGTGGTAAGAAACTAACTAAATCAAGAAACATGTGTGGCTGGGTGCCCAACATAGAAATTTGATAAAACTGACTTTGAAAGGGTATATCTTTAATAACAGCAACTACAGTCATACAAACCTTCACTAAAAAAAATTAAAACTGCCTTGAAGGTAAAATACGAATCCCATTAAAGTTATATTTTTGATCACCTACACGTATTTCCAAACCACTAAGAACAAAAGGAGCAACTTTATCAATCTCTATTTCAAAGACTTTTTGCACTTCTTGTTCAACCACAATTTTAGACTTTGTTGTCTTGGTATAGCTTTCTGACTCAAGAAAGATAGGTGTTTGTAAACGACTTGGTTGATCGATCGTCATAGTCTGGCTATTCATAACCAGTGGGGCAGAATCCGTTGATCTCACACCAATAATCAATGAAATTACCCAAGTTTCTCTTTTGGTAGGCATGAAAGGAACAAAGCTCTTCACTCTCTCGACTCGAGTATAACTACTACTTATAGATATAGTAGATTCATCACACAAGATGGTCATCGCGTTGCTTTTTTCACCTATAATTTGGCAGCTTTTCTCTTCTCCACTTTTTTCAAATGAAACTCGAGTGCCGCAAGCGGCCAATAACAAAGCCATCAAGGCAAGCATTAGTGATTTTTTCATTAGCAATTCCACGGATTAAGGAAGACATCCTCGTCCTTCTTAAAAGTAATGTTTTCAATTGGGTATGCCACCCCGTTTATGACAATCTCTAAACCTTGTAGAGTGAAGACTTCTTTATAATCTCCTGAGGCTTTAATGCTGATGTCGCTAAAATAAAAACTGTCAGGAACAACTGAATGAAAGTATGAAGAATCCGATTCCTTAACCTCTAAAATTTTTGCTTCGTTTCCATCCTGAAGTATTGAGAATTGATCACTAATGACAGAATGAGACTTTTTAGAGCTAGTATGGACAAGTAATGTTTGACTCTCTTTATCAGAGAGCAAAGTAACCTCTACCTTAGTCTCGCCCAAAAAGAATAACAATAACTCCTCAGGTCCAACTCTATTATGACACCATGATGGAACAACCTTAGCCCCAGACTGATCAGAATAAGGCCGATTAAAGTGTTCGTGAGAAGTGCAACCCACCAAAGGTAAGATAGTGAGCCATAAAAAATGTTTTAAATTACTCAGCCGAGCTAATTGCATAATTAATAAATCCAAACATTAGAGGGGATGCATATATCTGTCACGAGCTAAACCTAAAACTATACTGTCCGCGAACTCAATTTAGCCTCAGTTTATAACCCACTATTGAAATCTCTACCATTAGGATAACGAAGCTTGCATCAACCTCTTACTCAGATACAAGTAAGTAGGCGATTGTCACTACTAAACATTTTGCAGGTAATTACTGGCGAGGAAACTGGTCACATAAGGGTAAACTTAACGGCCTCACTATGCTTAGGTGTAAGTCTTAAAACAAGGACATACTTTAAGAAACGGATATTAGATTTAGCCAAACACCACATCATCTGGCAAAGTCACAAAAATCGAGTGTCTGACTTCGTTGAATAATGCCTTACTGCAATGGCCTTCGCCCTCTATGTCTTCTAACAACACAACATCGCCCGCGCCAAATTGGCGGGTTTCACCGGACGATACCATGAACTCGCAACGGCCTTTGATGATGAACAAAAGCTGGCGCTGTGGCGCTGGATGCCATTTGAAGTCGTAGTCGCTTGGCGTTTCACGAAAAATCATATCGCCTACTGGAAAGCGCTCTGACAAAAAGCCAATTGGACCGCCATCGCGGACATCAAGATTTACTTCTCCGAACTGGCTTTTGCCCTGATCGTCGTTAAAAATGCGCGTAAATTTCATCGAATAATCCTCTATTTGCCGTAATAATAAGCGTCCACGCAATTCAATTGGCTTGCGTATTGTCTCGTTCCTCGACACGTCAGCGCCAATTAAACGCATGGACGCTTTTAACCGAAGAAGGCTAGCTCCCCAGCATAACGTGAAAGCGATTCTTCGAGCTTGCTCGGGGAGCGAAACGTTATACTGGGGAGTCAATTTCACATCCAATCAGGGGGCGAGACGTTATGCTGAATAGCCCCACAAAACCGTTAGGCTAAACTCTGTAACGTCTGACTAAGCACGGCCAACGCCACCGCTACATCTGACGTATCAATCGCTTCCGCTGGGTGATGACTAATACCTTTATCGCAGCGCATGAACAACATGGCCACAGGGCAAATATCCGCAATCGCCATAGCATCATGTCCCGCACCAGAGAATAGAGTATGTACTGGGATATTCTGTGCTTCGATGGCGTTGCGTAGCACGCTTTGCAATTTAGCATCACAATGCACGGCGTTAGCAGCATGGGTCGCTTTGCGTTCAATACGCACATTACGACGTGCAGCAATCGCTTCTAATTCCAGCAAAATTTCGTCGAGTGCTACGTCGCGTTTGTCATCAAATTCGCTGCGAATATCGAGAGAAAATCCCGTGTTACCAGAAATAACATTAACGCCATTGGGACGATTTTGAATACGTCCAACAGTGGCAACAATGCCATGATTTTGAGCGACTCGTTCTACTGCAAGAATCATCTCACTGCTCGCACAAAGGGCATCTTGGCGTAAATTCATCGGCACAGTACCGGCGTGCCCTGCCATACCCGTGATATTAAATTCAAAGCGTTTTGCCCCAGCGATTGCGCTAACGACACCCACTGGCAAATCCAATTGTTCTAATACTGGTCCTTGTTCAATATGAAGCTCAAGGTAACCAAGCAGATTGTCGGTTTCGATGGCGGCATTAGGAATACTCGCAAAGTCCGAACCAAAGTCTTTTAATGCTTGTGCTAGGCTAATGCCATCACTGTCTTTTAAATCGGCCCAGCTTGTTGGCCATTGACCTGTTAGTGCGCGACTGCCAAGTAATGTAGAGCTAAAACGTGTGCCTTCTTCGTCACCAAATCCCACCACATCAAGGTGAAACGGTAGACGAATACCGGCTTGGTTCATAGCTGCAATCAAGGTAACAGGCGTAATCACGCCTAACATGCCGTCATATTGACCGCCGTTTGGTACAGTATCCAAGTGGCTACCCATGATAAAGCGTGGCGCGTCTGGGTTAGCGGCTTGCCAACGTCCCCAAAGATTCCCCGCTTCATCCTGCCACGTTTGCATACCTGCTTCTTGCATCCAGCCGCCCACCAATCCATTGGCTTGTTTGTGTTCTTTGGTGAGATAGCGACGATCTAGGCAATCATCGCTTTGACTGATTTTGCCAAGTTCATCACAGCGGTACATCACCAACTGAGCGAGTTTGTTGCAATCAATCTTTAAACCACCAATCATTAGACTTCCCCACTATAAACGGCCATGGCCGCATCGACGGCAGCACCTGCTGGTAAAGCAAATCCAGCGCGTCGAAGCACAGTTTCAAGCGACTGTAATGTATGCAGCACCGCGTCTTGGCGAGCGTTATAACCCATGGTGCCAATACGCCAAACCTTACCTTTTAATGGGCCAAAGCTGGTGCCAATTTCGATGTTAAAGATGGTTAATAAATCATGACGAATTTTTTCGCCATCGACGTTGTCAGGAATATACACGCCCACTACGTTGGTCATCTTGTGTTTCAAGTTACCAAATGGCTTTAAGCCCATGGCTAGAACGCCTTGTAGCATGGCGTCGCCTGCTAACTGATGGCGCTGAATTACCACATCTTGGCCTTCGTTAAGTAGCTGAATCGCACATTCACGAGAACCAAACAACATGGTTGCGGCTTCCGTATGATGGTTCAAACGCTCGTCGCCCCAATAATCCATGATCATTGGCAAATCAAAATAGTTAGAGCGAATGCGCATACCGGATGACCCTTGGTGATGCGCATCGCGAATGCCTGCTTCCACATGAGCGCGTTTGCGTACACAAGACACAAAGCGATCACTTAGCGTAATTGGTGCGCTACCAGATGGCCCACCCAAGCACTTTTGTAAACCAACAGACACAGCGTCGATTTTCCACGCGTCAACTTCCAACGGATTACCACCAATAGACGCTGTCGCATCAGTGTAAAACAACACATCGTGAGCGCGACAAATCTCGCCTAGCTCTTCTAATGGTTGGAACATAGTGGTCGAAGTATCGCCTTGTACAATCGCCAATAGTTTTGGCTGTACTTTTTTGATCGCGTCTTCAATTTGCTGCGGATCAAAGACTTCACCCCAAGGCACTTCGATAGTATGAACTTCGGCATCGGCGCGCTCTGCAATCTCAGCCAACAAATGACCAAAGCGACCAAAGATAGGAATCAGCACTTTATCGCCTGGTTCTAAGCAAGACACCAAAGCCGCTTCAATTCCAGCGCGAGAAGTACCATCAATCAAAAAGGTTTGTTGGTTCTTAGTATTAAAAACACGACGATACAATTCCATGACTTCGTTCATGTAGCTGGTCATGGTTGGATCGTATTGCCCCACCAACTGAGTCGACATAGCCGACAACACGCGTGGATAGCAGTTAATCGGGCCGGGGCCCATTAATAATCTTGGAGGTAATGAAAGTGGCTGCATAATAATCTCCTAACCTAAAACCTGATAAAGCATCTTGATGCCAGTGAATATCAACACAACAGCGAAGACTTTCTTCAACTTAGAAGCATCTAAACGATGAGCTAATCCCGCGCCAACAGGTGCAAACAAAACCGTCAATGGAATGATGCAAATAACGCCAATTAGGTTAACTAAGCCGACTGTGCCATAAGGCGCATCAACAGGGCTTTGGCCAAAAATCAGCATAGTGAGGGCCGCTGGCAATGAAATGATCAAGCCAACCGCTGCTGCCGTACCAACAGCTCGATGCGCTGGGTAGTTACAAAAAGTCAGAGTTGGGACGGTCAATGTTCCGCCACCAATGCCCACCATAGAGCTAAAGAAGCCGATACAAGTCGCCATGACACTTTGACCCGCATTGCCTGGCAAGGATTTGAACACGCTGTCTTTTTTACCCAGCAACATATTTAGCGCAGATAAAGTAGCAATGACGCCAAACAGCAAGGACAACCATTGACCATCCACACGCGTTACGACAAAACTCCCCACCATTACACCAGCGAAGATGAAAAAGCCCCAACGTTTTAGCAAGTCGAAATCAACATTGCCCTTGGCCTTATGGGAACGGATCGAGCTAATGGAAGTAGGAATAATGGTTGCCAATGAGGTCGCTGTGGCAACTAACATGGCAGAATCCGCACTAACGCCCATACCTTGGTACAAGAAATACAACACAGGCACGATAACAATACCGCCGCCAACACCTAACAAACCGGCTAAAATCCCACCCACCACACCAGTGGCCATCATGGCGAGAATCATGGAATAGTTTTCCATTATGAATGACATTTTTCTGTTTTCTCCTAAGTGAGATGATTACTAACTAAAGTGTTACTAAATCTGACTGTTTCTAAATATCAGTGCTATCGATGGCCAAGCCATCACTTCTTGGGTCCGTTGCAGCTTCGGTATGACCTTCCGGATGAAGCACAACTGCGCCAGCGTGGCCCATTAACTCATTTTGCGAGTCGACAATAACCAAATCGTGACCGCGTTTAACCAATTCATCCGCAGCGATATCGGCAAAGTCTCGCTCAATTTTTAAATTATGACTGACATCGCCCCATGTTCGACCCAGCAACCAACGACCTTCGCTGATGGCCTGATCCAACGGCATTTGGTGATAAACATAACGACTAAACAAAGCCGCTTGAGTCTGTGGCTGACCTTCGCCACCCATGGTGCCGTAACTCATACGACAACCATCGTTCAATTCAGCAAAAGCCGGATTCAGCGTATGGAAAGGTTTTAGATTCGGCCCCAGCTCTTGCAATGAACCTTTTTGCAATGAAAACGACGAGCCACGGTTGTTCCACACAATGCCAGTGGAAGGACTGACTACGCCACAGCCAAATTCCCAATACAAACTCTGAATATAGCTAACCATTCGACCTTCACTATCACAAGCGCCCATCCAAATAGTGTCACCATGTTTGGCTTGATGTGGCCAAGGTTGCGCTCGCTCTAAGGCGATTTCGTGGCACATTTTTTCTAGCTGTTCGTCATCCAATAAAGACGATAAATCCATTGCTAAACGAGACTCGTCAGTCACAAATTGGTTACGGGCGATAAAGGCTTGTTTGGTACATTCAATCAACAAATGCGCCATGTCTGTGGCCGTTTTGCCTTGCGTGTAGAGCTTGTCATACAAAGCCAAGATCAATAACGATGCGATACCTTGTGTTGGTGCTGGCAGATTATAAAGAGAGCCAACACTGGTTTTGACCTGCAGAGGTTCTACGCGTTTTGCCTGATAAGAATGGAAATCCGCCAAGCGAATCGGCGAACCAGAGGTCGCTAAATCTTTCGCCAAACGTGTGGCAATATCGCCGTGATAAAAATCGTCTAAGCCTTTATCAGCAAGTTGTTCTAGCGTTTTTGCCAGTACTGGCAAGGCCAATATATCGCCTTGTTCGTAAATGCTACCAGCGTTCAAAAATGCCTCAGCGAAACCCTGCACACTTACCAAGTCAGCAAAGGTTTTATTGCTTGCATCGACGTAGGTTTTTGTCACGTCACTGCCGTTTTTCGCTAATTGAATGGCATCATCAAGCAAGGTCGATAACAGCAAGTTTTGTGCGTTGGAGGCGGCTTGCCAAGCTTGGCTCACTACCAAGGCTTCTTGCCAACCTGCAACAGCTCCCGCCATCGTCAATGCGGCTTTTCCACCTCGTGCTGGAATGCTGTCGTGGCCTTTATAAAAATCCAGTGTCGCCAGTTGCGCCGCTTTACCAGAAGCATCAATGCCAATTGGCGCTTTATCAGGCTCACTGATCAACCAAAAACCATCACCACCCAAGCCATTCATATGTGGATAGACCACCGCAATCGTAGCGGCTGCAGCAACCATGGCTTCTATCGCGGTACCACCTTGCTCAAGAATTTTTCGCCCTGTTTCTGTAGCTTTGAAATGCGGCGCGGTAAAAGCAATGTCGTTCTTTTTTATGTTATTCGTGTGTGAGTCATTATTGGGATTCAAAGTACTCATGACGCCGACTCCATTAAGTGTTTTGCGAATTCAATCAGCGCTAAATCTGTGCCTTTTGAACCCACTAAGGACAAGCCACATGGTGCGCCATTTAAGGTACAAACCGGTAAATGCAATTGCGGAAGACCGGCTAATCCTGCAATGGCAGTAATATCCATTAATTGATTACGATAAGCGGCAAGCTCGTCGTCGGCCACATCAAATAAAGGCGCTAAACCGGGCGTGGTCGGAATGATAAGAACTGATCCTTCGATTTCGTTTTCTAGCCAATCCGTAAAGCGCTGTCTTTGCTGTTTTGCCGCAGCGACATCGGCTTCAGAAATGGTTTTACACCATTCGAAACGCAACTGAATATCTGGTGCAAAAACGGAGGAAGTGTCAACATCAGCTAGGCCTTTAAGATCATTAATCCACTTACCATGTTCATGCCAAATTTCCGCACCTTGCAAAGTACGAAATGTCTCGCTGGTTTTCCACGCTTTGGTGTCAATTACGATAGAAGATTCTTTAGGAAAACTCTTTTGTTCACGCCACGTTTGCAGCTGTGTTTTTAGCTCTTTTACGTGGGCAACTTGATCAATTAAATTCTTGGTAATCAATACGTTACTAAATTCTTTAGGGAGCTTACTCTTCAGCAGAACACGGGCTGTTTTTTCCAGTGTGGCTAAGTCTCTCGTGAGCCAGCCCACAGTATCGAAAGAGGGTGCAAGGGCAACCATGTTATCGGACGGAATCACGCCATGCGTCGGACGTAATCCAAACAAACCATTGTAACTGGCTGGCACTCGAATCGAACCGCCCGTATCTGTGCCTAAACCTATATCGGCAAGATCAGATGACACAGCCACCGCCGAACCCGATGACGACCCGCCTGGGAGACGATTTGGTGTCACCGGATTTGAGGGTGTTCCGTAATGAATATTTTGCCCATTGAGACTGTAAGCCAACTCATCAGTAATGGTTTTACCGCAAAAAATTGCCCCGGCATCAAGCAAAGTAGCAACACTAGAAGACGTTTTTGTCGGAATCGGATGAGTAGCAAGCCAAGTTGGATTGCCTGCGGAAGTTGGCAGTCCTGCCATATGAAACAAGTCTTTCACCGCCAAACGTAAACCACTCAGTGGCAAAGTAGGATTAGCTGATGAGCGATCGTTCCAAGCCGTTTCACTTAAGTTAAGCTCTTTAGGAGAGATAAAAGGATTTTGTACCATGAAATGTTTCATATGTCCTCCGCTTGATTAGCACATATGAAACAATCGTTTCACCACCCTGTCAACTGAAACAAAAAATAATTCTTTTTTTTCTTCAAAAGTGTCGCAAACAGTGTGGGTCAGTTTTCTTTTAAAAACTTATGGTTCAAGCTCATCCAAATCTTCATACAACGCCGAAATCGCCTGCGTCTGACGACTCGCCGCATCGCCCAGAAAACCAAACACTCGGTTACACAACATAGAGATCAGGCTCATTGGTGCGGCGTAACTGTCGAATGGGCTTTCGTTGCCAAGGTGACAAAGCAGCACATGAGACACTTGTTGGTTATAAACCTGCCCCGTTGGATCGGTAATCAATACCGTGGTGCGGCCTTGCAAAGCTTCTACAATTTGTTTGAACTGGCGGGTACGACGTCTAAAGCCCAACAAGACAATCACTTCATCGTCAAGAATGTCGTGTAGATCTTCTCCTAATGTTTGACCCGGTTGAGGCAATAAGCGAACGGAGTGACGCACTTGTTGTAACTGCTGACGAAAATGCAACGCTAACGGATAAGCATTACGAAAACCTATCAAGGTAACTCGGCTTGCTTTGGCTAGGCGCTCACTGATGTCGTTAAGGATTTCAGGTCGCAAACCTTCAAAGGTAAGCGATAGGTTTTTTAGCTCTTGCGCGGTTTGATCCAAAGACGAGCCTTGGGTGAAAATCGGTACGCCGCTTTCACGCAATGCCAATTGCGCTTGTTTGGCACCTTGTTGCGAATCATAACCAAGCTGACGAAAGAAACGACTTACGGTCGCTTTTGACGTATTGGTGTTTTCAGCAATTTCGGCCGACGTTTGACTCACAATCGCCAAGGGATTCTGTTGTAAATAGTTCGCTATTGATCGCGCTGATGGAGACAGAGTCGGGTAGGTCTGCTCGATCAGGGATAGCACATCCTGCTTTGTAGCCACGTGTTAACCTCAGTTCGGGGATATTTTGCTCTACGGTAATTGATTATCGTTGAACTGCCAACTTAGATTATCGCTTTGATGCCTTGTAGTACGCTTTCATCAGAAAAACAGATCAAATCAGACAAAAAAGAGCGCACCAAAATATCAACTTCGCCCCACATTGGCGCACCGAAAAAAGATAAAACTCACCATTTCATCGCAAAATCTTTTTATCTCCATGCTTTTCAACTGGGAGCTTTTCGTCGTATTTGCAGTGTTTTGTTACATAAATCAACAGTTAAGAAACTTTTGTTTCATGTTGGCATGGGTGTTGCAAATTGTGTTTCAGGCATTCACAAAACGAAACAGGAACCCCAACCATGAAAAAATTGACCAAACTACTAGGCAAAACATTGATCATCGCTGCAGGCTTTAGCGCATTAAGTGCAAGCGCAGACGTGTTGCAGGATATAAAAGACCGTAACCTTATCCGCATTGCAGTTCCTCAAGACTTCCCTCCATTTGGCTCAGTTGGTACCGATTTAAAACCTCAAGGTATCGATGTGGACATGGCAAATTACATTGCTAAAGAAATGGGCGTGAAAATCGAAATCGTCCCAGTGACCAGCGCCAACCGTATTCCTTACCTACAAACTCAAAAAGTAGATTTGGTTATTTCTAGCCTTGGTAAAAATCCAGAACGTGAAAAAGCCATCGATTTTTCTACGCCTTACGCGCCTTTCTTCTTAGGCGTATTTGGTTCTAAAGATGTTGCCGTAACACAAATCAGCCAGTTAGCAGACAAAACCGTTGGTGTTACTCGCGGTTCGGTAGAAGATTTAGAGCTTGAGAAAAACGCGCCTAAATCTGTCAACGTACGTCGCTTTGAAGACAACAACACCACGCTAACCGCTTACCTATCTGGTCAAGTGAACTTGATCGCTACCGGTAACTTGGTTGCCGCTGAAATTGCTAAACGTCAGCCACAACGCGCACCAGAAAGTAAATTCATGTTGAAAGACTCCCCTTGCTACATCGGTATGGCAAAAGGCGAAACAGCACTACAAGCCAAAGTTAATGAGCTAATCAAAGGCGCCTTGGCATCTGGTGAACTAAACGACATTTCGATGAAATGGTTAAAAGCACCACTACCTAAAGGCTTCGGCGCATAAGGCTTTCGTTATGTTGTATTTCTCTGATCTATTGCAATACAGCGACGTGTTTCTCAGTGGTTTAAAAACCACTGTTGAACTCACTGTACTGACAACGATCTTGGGAGTGGTATTGGGTACGGTCTGCGCGACCGTACGCCAATACGGCAACCGAGCAGGTCAACGAGTTGTCAGTGTGTACGTGGAACTTATCCGCAACACGCCGTTTATTGTTCAGCTCTTCTTTATCTTTTTCGGTCTTCCGGCTATTGGCGTGATGTTGTCGCCATGGGAAGCCAGCATGATCGCACTGACTATTAACCTTGGCGCATACAGCACAGAAATCATTCGAGCAGGTCTTGCCAGCATTTCAAAAGGTCAAATAGAAGCAGCAAAAGTGTTGGGATTGAACTTTCGCCAAACACTGACACGCGTAATCTTTATTCCGGCATTTGAAAAGATATACCCAGCACTTACCAGCCAATGCATTATTGTCATGCTGGGTTCTGCGGTTATTTCTCAGATTTCGGTGCAAGACTTAACCTACGCAGCCAACCTTGTGCAATCACGTAACTTCCGTGCTTTTGAAAGCTACTTCGTTACCGCCTTGATGTACCTTGGTTTGTCTATACTGTTGAGATTTGCTTTTAACGCATTAGGAAAACGCCTATTTGCTTATCGAACGTCTAATTAAAAGGCATTCAATAAAAGCAAAATGAGGGAAACTCAATGATCGAATTTTCTAACTACGACATTCTGCGCAACCTACTGTTTGCGACACAATGGACCATTTTATTGTCACTCGCTGCTTTTATCGGTGGCACAACTGTCGCGCTGACATTAACCGCTATGCGTTTGACGCGTAATCCTGTGATGCAACGCATCGTAAAAATCTACGTGGAGCTATTTCAAGGCACGCCATTGCTGATGCAAATGTTCTTGTGCTTCTTTGGCTTATCCATGCTGGGCTATGAAATATCCGCTTGGGGCGCAGCGATTTTGTCACTGACTTTTTTCACCAGCGCCTTCTTGGTGGAAATCTGGCGTGGCTGTATAGACACACTACCTAAAGGACAATGGGAAGCCAGCCGTTGTTTGGGCTTGAGCTTTTTACAAACCCTAAGACATATTATCTTGCCGCAAGCGATTCGCGTGGCAACCGCCCCAACTGTCGGCTTTTCAGTACAAGTCATTAAAGGCACAGCATTGGCATCAGTTATTGGTTTTGTCGAACTGACTAAAGTCGGCACCATGTTAAATAACGCTACTTTTGAGCCGTTCAAAATATTCACGTTAGTTGCGCTGATTTATTTCATGCTCTGTTATCCACTGTCTTTGTACAGCAAGCATCTGGAGAAAAAATTCAATGTCTCTCGTTAACTTACATCAAGTCCATAAATACTATGGCGATAATCATGTGCTGAAAGGCATTGATCTAGACATCAAAGCTGGCGAAGTGGTTTCTATCATCGGCAAAAGTGGTTCTGGTAAAAGTACTCTACTGCGCTGCATCAATGGCTTAGAGCAATACCAAGAAGGCGGCATTACCGTTGACGGTAAAGAAGTCACCACAGAAGACATTCAGGTTCGTCGTCTTGCGCTTAGCGTCGGTATGATTTTCCAAAACTTCAACCTGTTCCCGCACATGACAGTTGGCGAAAACGTCATGCTTGCACCGACTATCGTCTTGAAGAAAAGCAAAGCCGAGGCCGAAACGACGGCTCGCGCCATGCTAGAAAAAGTGGGACTTGCAGAAAAATTCGACAGTTTCCCAGAAAAACTGTCTGGTGGCCAGCAACAACGTGTCGCCATCGCCCGCGCCTTGGCAATGTCACCAAAAGTCTTGCTGTGTGACGAAATCACATCTGCACTTGATCCAGAATTGGTCGGCGAAGTATTAAAAGTACTCGAACAACTGGCTAAAGAAGGTATCACCTTGGTTCTAGTTACTCATGAAATGAACTTCGCCCGCGACGTCGGCAGCCGAGTTGTCTTCATGCACCAAGGCAAAGTCTGGGAACAAGGCGATCCAAAAACCATCTTGTCCAACCCACAGACAGATGAACTGAAACAGTTTATGGGGGCAGTGCTTTAGTTTTCGACTTCTTAACATAATTACAAAAAAGCCAGTTTTTTTCTCTTAATGTAAGAGAGACGGACTGGCTTTTTCACTTGGGTAGTTAAAATTTGTAATAGAAAATCAGATTAGTATTCAAACAGAAATCTGTTTTGCTGCCTTAGTAAATTGCATGCCCTTAACAACAATACGTTTAGTAACACCTCTCCATAAAAAGCTTCCATCAATGATATCAACACATTGGAAGTCTGTTTTTGAATTATAACAATGAGGCAATTTAGTTTTAATCTCTTGAGTATCTCTATTAAAAAAATCGGTTGGATTGGGGTATTTTTTTGAATATGTTCTATCTGATGTCCAAACAAAAAATACCCAGCCATGGTAACCAATATATTCATTGAAATTTAGCTGTGATCTGTCAAGTTTATTCACTAATGAGTCAAGCCAATTTACTTTATGGCTTAACAAATATTTAGGATAAACCACTTTCACTTCTATATGCTCAAGCAACTTCTCAGTGCCATTTTTATCCCAATGATAAATAGACAAGTCTCTTTTCTTATCTTCGTTATAAATAAACTCATTCTTTTCACTAGATACACCAGTGCCAGCTTCGAAATTCAAAATTTTACATAATTCATTGCATAACCAAAGCTCGCATGCTGAGAAATTAAACTGGTAAAGATACTGTTCTGAATTTTTCATTATATGTTTAATTGCATCATCAAACGCAACACTTGCATCAGCCATCTTCTATTCCTTTAATATATTCATATCTTTATAAACATTCTCATTTTTTAACCTAAAACTAATAAACATCTCATGCTACATATTGAAAAAGTGTGTATCGATAGCAATAGGATCAAATCTAATATCCATCTAGATGTCTTCCACCGGGCATGATGTATTGGTAAATATTTTCCAAATCCTGTTGAGTGATTGTTGATATGTCTAATACGAATCTATTAACTACGCAGCTTATTCCTTAATTTTAGTGAACAGGGCATCCCACTCTGACTCAAAATTAATGGTTTGGCTTCCACTTGCTTTAGTTATGCCCTTCAACATCAACAGATCCCCTATCAAACAAGGTAATGTAATCACTTTCTGCAGACAGCCTTACAAAGATAGATAGTATAATCTCGTCTTGATCATCAGGTAGTTTTTCAAGTTCGGTATCAATATTCAAACGGTAGCTTTTAGGCTTTTCCAACTGCATTTTTTCTTGTAAAGCTTAAAAGTTGTGAACAGCCTCATCTGATAAAGCAAACTCATATTCCGTAAATTCCATCGCCGATATAAACCAGTTATTGTCATCCTGATGAATATTTTTAATAGAGAGAACCTTCAATGGATAATCAAAAACTAGCCATCCATTCGATGTTTCTAAATTCAATGATAACGCTGTTTTGGATATGTCTATTTCAACCGGTTTATCGATCTGAATTCGACTTCTCAATTCATGTGGGTTTAAGCTTAAAAAACTATTTTCATCAAAGGCACTCAGCTTAAGCATGCTGCCTAATGGAACATGAGAGCAGCCAAAAAGCAGAAGGAAAATCATCACAGCTATTGTCTTTTTCAAATCAATTCCCTTTTAAAATAAATATGTTATCGCTTAAGAAGTCGCCACAAAAGACATTCAGGCTCGTCGTCTTGCGCTTAGTGTCAGTATGATTTTCCAAAACTTCAACCTGTTCCCACACATGACGATGGCGAAGTCTTAAAAGTACTCTAGCAACTGGCGAAAGAAGCCATCACCTTAGTCCTGGTGACCCATGAAGTGAACTTCGCCCGCGATGTCGGCAGCCGAGTTGTCTTCATGCACCAAGGCAAAGTCTGGGAACAAGGCGATCCAAAAACAATCTTGCCCAACCCTCAGACTGATGAACTGAAACGATTCGTCGGGGCCGTGCTTCAGTTTTCGACTTCTTAACTTAATTACAAAAAAACCAGTCTGTTTCTCTTCAATAAAAGCAAAACAAGCTGGTTTTTTATTTGGGTAGTCAAACCTAACGGGCGATAAAGTTTGATTGATATACCAGCCACAACCAACACATAAAAATACAAAAATAGTACTTTACGCTTCTATATTTTTTAGAAATAAGTCGGCTTCTTTTGGACTACATAAACGAATGACATTAATATGCTTAATTTTTGAAGAATACATTAATTTTGAGTAGCGTTGTTTGTTGTGGCTATAGTTTTTAAAAAACCAAATGAAAATTGATTTCTTCGATAGAAAGGATTTAGCAAAGGATTCTCTATTTCCTGTTTCTGGCCATAGCTCTTCTCCTGAGATTATCCTTTTGATAGTACGTTTAAATAGTTGAAATAATGTTCTGCAAAATGAGTAATCTATCCATATTATAGTATCTGCGTCACGCCATTTTATAATATTCGTTCTACTATAATTACCGTCTAGAACCCATGTACTTTCAGATAAAACATCTTCAATTCTTTGAAAAAACTCAGAATCTTGAGACTCTTGCCAATTTTGCTTCCAAAAAATTTGGTCCATTTGGATATAAGGTGCATTTATTTTTTTAGCTAAGCGCTGTGAAAATGTTGATTTCCCGCTTCCGGTTGTTCCTATTACATTTACTTTTTTCATGGTAAATACGTCAACTTGTTTCTTACGTCGCCTTAGATAAACTAGCTCATCCTATCGCTAACGAAATTAAGACAAAAAGGATTCAAAATACACACATCGTATACTTTGAATCCTTTAGAAATACTTTTATATGTTTATAAAGCCCAAGACATTAAGATCTCTTCATGCCCAGTATGCTCACACAACTTTCGTTCTAGCTCGATAAAACCTTGTCGAATATAGAATGAATGAGCCTGAGTATTTTCCGCATAAACCGTCAGGCTGAGTTGGTTATAATGTTGTTTCAGTGTAGTGAGCAATTCAGTACCAATACCGTTAGATTGATCACTTGGGGAAACAAACAGAGCTGGGATGAAGCCTTGATAATAAGAAATGAAGCCTGAAATGCGGTCTTCTAGGTAATAAACCCAAGTTTCACTATTGGGTATATAAACATCACGCATCGGCTCTTTTTGCGAGTGCCAAAATTCTTCAGCAATAAAATCATGAGCTTTCACTGAGGCCGAATACCAAATGGATACGACTTCATTAATATCTTCGGCACACAATTTACGAATCATAATACTTACCTCTGCAATTAATAACCAAGGCAGGGTATGTTGATTTCCAAGTGCTCACACGCCTGCCAAAAAATGACATTAGTGAAAGCACCTACTGCACAAGTTAACTTGGCTATTCCTTGGACTCTCAAGTTTCGGAAATATAGCGACAATATATAGAAGCTGCAACCGATCTTAGGCGCAAAATAGTGAAAACAAATAAGATCTGAAAAGAAAACGATTTGTATTCTTATTATCTCATCTAGAAATAAAAACTTAACTAATTGATTTTATTTACATTTTTCCAACTTTAAAGTCATCTCCTTATGTCATTCAACCTCATGACACACAACACAAACTTTATTGCCGTCTAAGTCTCTAAAATAAGCGCCAAAGTAGCTTTCATGGTATTCGCTACGCAGTCCGGGTTGACCTTCACATGTGGCGCCGTTTTCAATGGCTAAGTTGTAGGCAGCCGTGACGGTGGCTCTATCTTTCGCACTGAAGGCAATCATTTGTCCATTGCCAGCATCGTGTGCTTCACCATTAAAGGGTTTGCCGATAACGAATAAAGGTCGACCGTTTGAGCTATCGCTATTCCAAGCCGCCCAAGGTTTGTCTCGATCACAAAAACGCTCTTGCATGACCAAACAAGTCATTAGCTTACTGTAGAAACCATAAGCTCGCTCGAAGTCACTAACGCCGTAATAAATATGCGAAAACATGTTATTCCTTTTGACTAAGTTAAATAAAAACCACCTGCACTGACAACAGCGCTCAGATCAGCATTTCATAACGCTAACCTTTTTAACAGTCCACAATCGACTTCGTCGTGATCCAAACCAAATACCGACGACCAAGACCATTCGCCAGGATTGAGTACAAAACCATAACTAAGTGTTAAGCCGGATTCAATTTTGATATCACCAAGTTGAGATTCGATTTGGTCGGTAATGACATAATCTTCGCTGACCACTTCATCACCGGCGATCAATTTTTCTGCGACCTTGTCGGAGTAAATAAGCAGTCGAATAGGCTCAACGGATTGAATACCAATACTGTCACCACCGAAGTCACCTGCTGCGAATCGAATCGGTGAAGAAACACAAGTTGTTTGCTCTTCTTGTCGATTGTCTTTTTTGGCGATAAGTACACCTTTTCCTGCAATACCTCGCAGCTGCAATAAAGTACCGACTTTCGGCGATTCGATGTAGACCACAGCTTTTACGTCATCTGAAAATGCCAAGTTACTTTTATTCGTGTTTTTTGCTTCACTGCTGCACGCAGAAACCGACAAAAGTAGCAAAATTGAGCATAACATGGTGGATAAGTGGGGTAAGTTATTAACATCTTTCATATTTGGCTCCTGTTTATAGCATCACGTTATTTTGTGGATAATGTCCAAAATCGCTGTCTGGATTGCTTGGTAAGGCCAATAACACCAGCAAAACAAGCATGCCTATCGCGGGAACCAAAACCACCAGCAACCACCAAGCGGAGCGGTTAGTGTCATGCAGTCTGCGTATGGTTAAAGACAACATTGGCAAGAAAACGAACAGGCTATAAATCGCTTCTATTTTCCACGTTGCTTGAAAGAAGATTTCCAACAAGACAAACACTACCGAGATCAAAAAATTCACCAAAAAGAACATCCAAAATGCTTCCTGTGATGCTCTTCCTGAAAATTGCGCATAACGTTTCCACGCATCAAAATACCAGTTCATACTTTTCTCCTTTGACTAATCCCGAGGGACATTGAAGGCTTAAAAGTACGTTACTAAGGAAAGATTTACGTCCTAGATCAGGTTCTAGGACGTCCTTGATGACTTTTTAGGACAGAATGGCTTTCTAAAAAATAATGGCGGGCATGATGCAGATAAAAGTGATACATATACAACGAAGATCAGGTCTGAGCTATTACACAATAAATAAGGCGGAGCCAAGATGATCGCTATTCCATTACCTTTTGTGGTTGCCCTATTGCTGTCTATCTTGGCGATTTTGTTGTTTATTCGCCGAGAAGAAACCACACAATCGGCGTTTGTCTTTATTGCTTTGTGTGCGCTAACGACGACCGTGGTTGGTCTACGCTGGACGTTTGATTATTCGTTATTTCGTTTGATTCAACCTATCTTGGCATCTTGTATTCCCGTTACTGCTTGGTACTGTTTTTCGAGTGCTCACCAACGCTATAAACTAAAAATCTGGCATTTCTTACCGCCTGTTTTTGTCACCTTGGCGTCTTTTACTTATCCATTCTGGCGCCCCCCTCTGGACCCTGTTTTAACACTGCTTTATGTGGGTTATGGCGTTGCACTGATTCGAGCGTCTTTAAAAGCGTCGGATCTTCCTGAACAAGTACGCTTATCCGATATCGACAATGCTCTAAAAGCCGAACGTATTGCGGGTGCCATGCTGTTAATGTCTGCCATGATTGATGGCGCTTTGGCTGTCGATTTCTCCTTTTTTGCTGGCGAACATGCGCTGATTATTCTCGCCATTGGTCATGCTGTATTACTGCCTATTTTGGCAATCGCCGTCATTATGATGAGCCTAAGCATTGCACCCAGCGTTAACGAATCATCCGATCAAAATGAAAAAACAACGCTCGTAGAGGAATCAAAAGACAAGCCTCAGCACCCGTTAACAGACGATGAAGTGAAAGACATAGTGCACAAAATAGAAGTGCTTCTTAGCACCAAAGAAGCGTTTCTCGATCCAGACCTAACACTCGATAGACTCGCCAGAAAAGCCTGTATTCCAGCGCGTCAAATCTCGGCTGCCATTAACCAAGTTTACGGTCGCAACATTTCGCAAGTAGTGAACGAATATCGTATTGAACGAGCCAAAACACTACTGCTATCAACCAACAAAGCCATCACCCAAATTTATATGGATTCTGGCTTTCAGACGAAATCTAACTTTCATCGAGAGTTTTCGCGCGTAACACAACAGACACCGAGCGCCTTTCGGCGCGCTAATATAAAGGGTTAAGAAGCTTGGATAAATCGAATGATGTCCCGATGCATAACCTGGTGAAGTTCGTCCCTAGTACGCCAATTACCATCTTGGCAAACAATGCCATCGCCCGGCTCTTCCTCTTCTATCATTTCAATAGCGCCCGGTTTACAAAGCTGCATAAAGCTAAAGTGCGCTGCGTCTGGGTACACTATGTATTCATAGGTGTTTTTTGGTAGATACTGTGCGAGAAAACCAGACTCTTCCGCTTGTGGTAAATCGCCAATATCGACACCTGCCGCAAGGATCAATGTTGGTACCGTTAAGACCTGTAAACTTTGGCGTGACAAGCTTCTCGCCAAACCTAAATCTAACGACACAACTCGCTTGATTCGCTCATCTTTTAAACTGCCAGTCGGCTCACCTATTTGTGGTTGATCCAAACCAAGTTCAGTCATCAAACCACACACTCGAGGATTATTTTTAAGAACACATTCTTGCTTTAGCTGGTCACGATCAAATTGCGCGCCTGCTAGCAACATCACAGTCCAACCACCCAATGAATGGCCAATAGCGGTGACATTGTTAGCGTCGATATTTGGCAATAGATAAGACTCGTTCAACAACCAATCCAACAAGCGCGATAAGTCTCCAGCGCGTTGCCACCACTGAACCGCCGCTTGTGGGGAATGATCAAAAGACGTGGTCCCAGGATGATCAAGCGACGCCACGACATAACCGTCTTGCACCAGTTTTGTTGCTAGCCAATTTTGATTACGCCAGTTACCACGATAACCATGAGAAATCACTACCAGCGGAAACTTACCCGCCAGCGGCGTTCCAACTCGTACCACATCGGTTCCCAAAAACGCCGCGTTTTCCGCGATTCTTTCAGTGGGAAATGTCGTCTGGGATGGATACCAAACACTGGCTTTTAACGGTCTATCGCTGTCTGTGTACAACTGAACCTGATCAAAACCCACCGAATACGCGGACGCATTCGACGCCCAGCAGGCCACCAATAGAATGAAACTCGCAAATCCTCTCATGATGTAATTCCTCTTCAAGATGCTTTAGAAAGAAATCACTATGAAAGGAAAATACAGGTAAAGCGTCCTAGAACAGGATTGAGGACGTTATATCAAGACAATCAAGTAGCCACACTCAGAAAATAAAATCGTTTTCACCGTTATTGTTACTTATCTGTCATATTAGCTCTGTACTCTCATTTCATTCACGGTACTCAACCTCGCTTTTTTATAAGGCCTACGGAGACGACAAAATGAAGATGAAAGGACAGTTAGACAGCGCTCAACCATTGAAGAAGCATAAAGCCAAATCAA
Organism: Marinomonas sp. ef1; assembly: GCF_002806845.1. Taxonomy (NCBI): domain Bacteria; kingdom Pseudomonadati; phylum Pseudomonadota; class Gammaproteobacteria; order Oceanospirillales; family Oceanospirillaceae; genus Marinomonas; species Marinomonas sp. ef1. Next base: position 235,140 of record NZ_NHTT01000006.1, read on the forward strand.
AGAAAAATGAGCAAAAAAAGAAGAAGCAGGACAAACTAGAAACCAAGAAACATTCTAAAGAAAAAAAAGATTCTCAGCCTGAAGTGATCGTATCTACTGAAGTTGTGAAAGTCTCTACCACAGATCCCCAAACGCCGAAGAAAAGCAAAACCAAAAAAGCGATAGAAAGTACTATTGATGACTCTATTAAAAACCTTGCTGAAAGCCCTATTGCTATTGAGGCTGACCAGCCTGAATCATCAAGCACCACTCGTCAGCGTGCGTCAAAAAGCTTAGAGCCGATGACAAAAGAAGAGCAGCTAATCGCGATTAATCAGATCATCAAAAGTTTATTATTGGATGAAATGACACAAGGCGCCGCACTGCGAGAATTACGCGTTGGCGTTCTTGGCATTAGACAAGACGCCTACACAAAACTGTGCGGCGTCTCTCGTAAAACCTTATCCGAAATCGAAAACGACAAAGGCAACTACACGGCAGAAATCATCAACAAGGTGTTCAAACCTTTCGAGATTAAAGTGGGATTAGTACCGACTTCCAGTCAACTATTGGCGGCTATTCTAACTAATTAGCGAATAATCGAAACCCGAAGCCTGCGCGTTGTCGTGAATTATCTGTTACGCAGACAATGCAAAGGCTTCCATTTTCTTGGCAAGATCAAAGTCTTTATCGGAAATGCCAGATACATCGTGGGACGTCAGTTGAATGCTGACTTTGTTGTAAACATTAAACCATTCTGGATGATGGTCTTGCTTTTCAGCGTAGATCGCACACATGGTCATAAAACCAAAAGCGTGTTGAAAGTCTTTGAATTTAAAAGTTTTACTGAGCTTTTCATCTTCTATCGACCAGTCTTGTGACGCTTCTGTATTTAATTGGTTAAGTGCTTTCTCTATCTCATGCTGTTCGAGCTTTCGATGTGTCATGCTTTTTCACCTCTATTTAAATCAGAAAATTTATCATACCAAGCATCAGTGTAGTCGCTTAAGTCCCTGATTAAAACGTAACAAAAAAATCCCTTGTGCAACTTCATGCAAAAGGGATTTTTGAAACTAACCTAATAAATTTTATATATCGCTTACTTGATAGTGAAATTTACGTCGATGTTGCCACGCGTTGCATTTGAGTATGGGCAAACCTTGTGAGCTGCTTCAACCAATTGCTCTACTACGTCTTTTTCTACACCTGGAATATTTACTTCTAAATCTGCGCAGATAGTAAAACCTTCGCCTTTAGTGTTAGCGCCGATACCAATAGTTGCTGTGACGTTAACGTCATTAGGCACTTTTACTTTCTGTTGAGATGCAACCAACTTCAATGCGCCGATGAAACAAGCAGAATAACCTGCTGCGAAAAGCTGCTCTGGGTTAGTGCCTTCACCGCCAGCGCCGCCCAATTCTTTTGGCGTGCTTAGAGCAAGATCCAATTTGTTATCAGATGAAACAGAACGACCATCGCGGCCACCTGTAGAGGTTGCTGTTGCGCTATAAACTGCTTGCATAATATTGCTCCTAGAATGACATCATTGGATTAAGTTATCTAAATAATAATTATCGCGATAACTATATAGTAAAATAAAAGCTCAGTTACCTGAGCTGATGGATTTATGTTATTGCAATAACTATTATTGCGCAAGCACTATTTTACAAGTTTTTTTCTAAGGGCTACTAGCTGCTCACGTAAAGCCACAACTTCATCCATATCGATTCCGCAGGCCTCAGCAACACAGCGGTTCACTTCTAAACCTTGTTCGCGCAGCTTTTTACCTTTTTCAGTCAAGGCAATACTTAAACTTCGATCATCGTCCACGCCACGTAAACGCTGCACTAAACCATCAACTTCCATACGTTTGATAACCGGCGTTAGCGCGCCAGATTTTTGTCCAAGCGCATCGCTGATGTACTTCAAACTTACTCCGTCTTGTTCCCACAAAATCAACATTACCGTGTATTGCGGATACGTCAAACCGATGGCAGAAAGTGGTTCTTTATAAAACTGCGTCATTGCAAGAGAAGTCGAATACAAGGCAAAACACAATTGACTGTCGAGTAACAAAGGGTTGTCGGGGAATATAGAATTGTCAGAAGTCATAAGTTCTCGTTGATGGTTGCGCGAATAGTTATAGCAATAATAATTAAGAATTCTACACTTTTTCGGCTACAACCACATAACGCTAAATAAGGAGCCTTCCCTAAAGATGAAAAAAGTTTAATGTTGCGGCCATCTTGTCGTTAATAACACCCAGCTATAGTGTCGCCATATTCATTCAAAAAACCACACTATATAGGTTAATAATCATGACTCTTAAAGCAAAGCTTAGCGTTATCTTCACTACCTTTTTTTCGATAAGTACACTTGTCGCCTTATGCACAAGCGCTATCTTGATGAGCAGCACGGTGCACGCAAAAGACAGCGATGACTATCAAGAAGATCAACTTATGCTACAGGCACTAAAATCTAGCAAAGTTTCTTTGAATAGCCTCCTAGAAAAGTTCCAAGCTGATTTCCCTTCTACAGTGATGGAAATCGAACTGGATGACGAAGACAACATTCTGGTGTATGAAATCAAAGGGATCGACCTAAAAGAAGGTGTAAGATACAAAGCAAAATATGCACTGTACAGCGGTGAAGAAATAGATAGACACTCTAAATCCCTACGTTTCATGGGCTTTAATAAATTAGATGACAATGATCAAGCCGCACTGGAAGCACTACAGCAAGGCGTTTCCATTAAAAATGCAATAGCGCTTTCTAATCCACAGGAAGGTTCTTATATTGAATCCATCGAGCTAGAACACAAACGTGGATTAACATTCTATGAAGTCGAATTGCTAGGACCATCTGGTTCGACAAAAATATTAATGGACGCAAAATCAGGTGAAGTAATTCCCTCACTGCGACGCTAAATGCGTCGCTTTTTTCAAAAATAAGCAGTTCCTCTATGCCAGTATTGAAAAAACTTGTATGTCAGCATTGGAAAAACTTGCTTAACATAAGAGCCGCCGCCGTAATAGAAACAAAAATGGCAGACACGAAAATGATAAACGTAAGAATGGCAGGCTCACAATGATAGGAACAAATAGTGCGAATTTTGGTAGTTGAAGACGATATCGTCACACAAGGTTTTATTAAAAAAGGCCTCACAGAACAGGGCTATCAAGTGGACGTCGCCAGTGATGGACAAGATGCTCTGTTCCAAGCATTAGAAGGGGATTATCAGCTGATCATTCTGGATCGCATGCTTCCAAAATTAGATGGTTTAACCGTTCTCAATACTTTGCGCAGCGCCCAAAAAACCTTACCCGTTTTAATACTCAGCGCATTAGATTCTGTTGATGAGCGAGTCAAAGGGCTACGCGAAGGCGGAGACGATTACCTTGTCAAACCCTTCGCCTTTGCCGAACTTCTAGCTCGCGTTGAAATACTCATCAGAAGACAACCCATGGCAGCTGTGCAACAAAGTACCTTGTTACAAGTGTCAGACCTGAAAATGGATCTACTTACCAGACAAGTTTGGCGGGCTGGAAAAGAAATCAGCCTGCAACCAAAAGAGTTCCAAATCTTACGCTATTTGATGGAACACCCTAAACAAGTCGTTACCCGCACCTTATTGTTTGAGGCAGTATGGGATTATGACTTCGACCCACAGACCAATGTCATTGATGTTCACGTGGCACGCTTACGAAAAAAGGTAGAAACCGATGACCTTCCCCCGATCCTTGAAACAATACGCGGCGTTGGTTACCGATTGGTTGAAAAAGCGACGGGCTAGCTTTGCTTGGCGCTTTACTCTGCTTTACACGACCCTATTAATCACCTTAATGGCGGTGGCTTTTTTTGTGCTTTATCAACTCAGCGTGGGCGAGATAAGCCGCAGCTATCAACAGCAAATTCAGCTTATTACGCAGCAACAACGCCTCTTCAACCAACAAATGAACGAAGATGAATACCTGCTTCAATTTACCAGTCAGGCCAAGCAAGTTAACAACCTAGTGCTTGCCTATGAAAATGCGCATGAGACCTACGGCAACCTCTCGCGCTTACCAACCAGCCTCGCAACTTGCCCTGCGCAAACGACCTTTTTTGTCGACAGTGCAAACGATCTGCGCTTTTACATAGGCTGTATTACAACACTCACCCATGGACGCTTATTGGTTGCCTTTGATGATGAAAACTTATATTTCTTGCAAACTCAATTTCTTCGGGCCGGCATATTGGCTTTGCTACTAACCCTCGGGTTAGGTCTGCTATCTGGACGCTACTTATCGACACAACTCCTCAGCCGCATCAAAAACATCAATGACACCGCCAAGGTCATACAAAGCGGTGACCTAGGTGCACGGGTCACCGTTAGCCATCGCCAAGATGAATTCGATCTACTTGCCAACTACATAAACAGAATGCTCAATCAACTGGAAGATTCTTTCCATGCTGTCTCAGGCGTAACTGATGCCATCGCCCACGATCTTCGTACGCCACTTGGCAGACTGCGCCTGCGCCTCGAAAGCCACCTAAACACCTTAGATGAAGCACCTATCAACGAATTACAGTTACAAGAAATGCTTGAAGAGCTGGATCATATTCTAACGACGTTTAGCGCCATGCTAGAGCTAAGCAGGCTAGAACATAAGCAAACTGACTCCCACTTTGACACTGTGAATATTAATCAAATAGCAGAAGATGTTATCGACCTAATACAACCGTTGACTCAAGATAAGCAGCAAACTCTGTCATTTATTGCCACTGCTCAGCCCCACATTAAGGGTGACAAAACGCTTATTTTCCGCGCCATGTTTAATACCCTAGAAAATGCCTGCAAATACACAGGTTCTGGTGGTGCTATCGAATTGATTACCACCACCTCAGGCTTCATTGTCAAAGACAACGGCCCAGGCATACCTGATGAATTTAAAGACAAAGCCCTACAGCGTTTATTTCGCCTAGAATCAAGCCGCACAAGCCCCGGATATGGACTAGGCTTCCCATTAATCAAAGCCATCGCACACTTTCATCAAGGGAAGCTAGAACTTCAAGACAATCATCCAGGCCTACAAGTACACGTGACTCTTAACACTCGACATCAGGGTAATGGACTTATTGGAACAGAGACGAGTGACTGACACAGATTGAGGTAAACACGCTTTAAACCAACAAACGTCGTGTCACTGGAGTCGATTTCACAATCGAAGTATTGGTATCGGCTAGTTCAGACACTCGATCTAAAATGGGGTCTAGCTCGCTGATGTCTTTCAAATATAAACGAGCAACATAGCAATCTTCACCAGTGACTTTATCGCATTCAACAAATTCCGGTATCGAACTAATTAACGCTTCTAACGCTTTTAATTTGCCTGGCAGCTGGCGCATACGCACAATCGCCATCAAACTATAACCCAGCACTTTAGGGTTCACTTCCACTCGATAGCCCGCTATCACGCCACTTTCTTCCAAACGTTTGAGTCGTTCATTGACACTGGGGGCGGTCATTCCAACAGAACGCGCTAGCTCGGTAACAGGGGTTCTTGCATTCGCATAAAGCAGTTCGATGAGCTTAGTATCAATGCCGTCTAAGACATACTCTTCTTTTTTTAGGTTATTTCGCACTTTTACCTCCGATATAGACAGTGTTTTATGATATTTACCTATTTTTATATCTGCCAAAGTAGGGCTTTCGGTTCTATTCTATTCACCATAGAACACTTCCTCGAAAAAAGGTATTCAGCTGAACATTTTACTAAGAGGACTATTTGAGGAATCCCACATGAATCGTTCCAGCAACACAATCGGCAGCATTGAACTAATCCTAGCGATGATACTGTCTGGCACTATCGGCTATTTTGTTATCAGTTCAGGTCAAGCGTTTTGGAATGTGGTGCTGTTTCGCTGTGTTATAGGTACTCTGGTGCTGGGGGGGTACGCCTACTATGCGGGATTACTTCGTCGCGAATACTTCCAGCGCAGCGTCTTGCTGATGATTATTTTGGGCGGCATTACTTTAGTAGGAAACTGGATATTTCTATTTGCCTCGTTCAATTACATTCCCTTTTCTATCGCCACTGTGGCTTACCATATGCAGCCATTATTTTTAGTCTTAACTGGCGCGTTACTCACCAAAGAAAAGCTATCTGGCAGTTTGTTATTTTGGTTGGCGCTAGCCCTTGTCGGGTTGTTTTTAATTGCCGAACTGGATTTCAACGAGATCAAGGCACTGTTTTCTGATGACATGAGCCGTGAAGGCGCTTCCGCCCTATTCGGGTTATTACTCGCTTTAGGTGCGGCGCTGCTTTATACCGTGACCACCTTAGTGACCAAGAAAGTCAGTCAGGTACCATCAACCTTTGTCGCCTTGGTGCAGGTTATCGTGGGTGTTTTTATGCTCCTGCCCTTTGCCGATTTTGACAACTTACCAACGCAAACCAGTCAGTGGATCGACTTGTTGATTCTCGGTGCCGTGCTAACCGGATTTATGTACATCATCATGTATGACAGCTTTCAAAAACTACCCACCAGCTTGATTGCACTACTGTCATTTATCTATCCAATCACCGCCTTGTTTGTCGACCATTTGGCTTTTTCGACCCACATCAGCCTAACGCAAATACTCGGTGTGATATTGATATTACTCGCCGTCAGCGCTGTGAAATTCAATTGGGCCCTTTCTAAAAAAAGAGTCTAAAAAACAAAAGAGAAAACCATGAGACAGATAAAAGAAGTATTCGCAGATCAATCCGATGCCATTGCACAACTCATTCGTGAAGCAAACTGCCCTGTGGCTAAACAGTTTGCGATCAACCAAGAAAACGGCCCAAAGCATCCATCCTTTTGTGAAAGCAGCTGGGTAGAAAAAGATTTTGAGCGCGGCGAACGCTACTTTGTTTTAACAGACAACCAAGAGCCCATTGCTTGTGTGGCTTACGAAGTACCCGCCAATTCAACCGGTGTTCGCAAAGCCTACTTGAACCGATTATCGGTTTTACCTGAGCAACAAAGCAAAGGCATCGGATCACAACTCGTGGCACACATTATTGAACAGGCTAATGCTGACCAGCTCGACTTCATCAGCATTGGCGTGATCGGTGAACACATTAAATTGCAAGATTGGTACGAACAACTTGGCTTCGTAAAAGGCGACACTAAACACTTCGACCATCTACCTTTTTCCGTCACTTATATGGTGTATGATCTTGATCAAAGCCTAAATAAATAGAGAGCGCTAACCATGTCAAAAATCACCCTTAGCGGCCACATTGAAGTTCCAAGTGAAGATCTAGACGCAGTATTGGCAGAGCTACCAAACCACATAGCGCTGACTCATCAAGAAGCAGGTTGCATTACCTTCACTGTGACCAGAGATTCAACCAACCCTCAACGCTTTTCTGTCTATGAAGAATTCACCGACAAAGCCGCATTTGAAAAACATCAAGCCAGGGTGAAAGCGTCTCATTGGGGTGAAGTAACGAAAAATGTTGAACGGTTTTATACAATCACGGAAAACTAAAGATAGTTTAGGCAACGCTTATCCATCTTAGTACAACCGTTACTATCATTCCCACCAGCAAACCCCATAAGATGTTGACGCGTAGGTAAGCCAATACACCAGTACAAAATACGCCGATGCATCTTGCCCAACCAGAGAAATCGCCAGACTCATAAATCATGGCGACGGCTGCTACAGCAATGAGTAAGACAATTCCCATATCATTTAATAAGGCTTCATAGCGCTGAAAACCCTTGAGGTATTTTTCCAAAACCGAACCGAAATAGCGGAAGGTCGCGTTTTGGTTGGATTAGAAAATAATCCGGTTGAGTTAAGGCTTTGGGATTACATTTGTTACCCTGACGATCAGCCATACGTGTTTAAAGCTTTAAAAAAGACACTATGGCCATTTTTGTTACCGAGCATTAAGGTGTATGGACATCTCTCTCATCCATGAAATTTATGCTCATAATTACAAGTCATAGCGGAGAAAATTCTCCGCTATGACTTCGAATCACAATTAGAATTAGTGTCACTCAGAATTTCAATTTTATTTATATTTTTCAAATATTTATCTCTTCTTATATTTTATTCCTTTCTTCATGTACCTCTTAATTTATCGCTTCAATTAATAATAAAAATTGTCTTTTAACTTCAAAGATAACATTGCAAAAAAAACCACTCTTAACAAAAAAGGAGAAAAAACATATTGACATACACTTATGTATGTATCGATACTACAAACATACAGTGTTGTATGTTGAGGGATAATAATGAAAGAATTAGATCGTAAATTTGTAATGGCTGCAGGTCATAAAACAGCCTACTTTGAATGCGGCAGTGGTGAGCCTTTATTGTTGTTGCATGGTTCAGGTCCTGGTGTGTCTGGTTGGACAAACTGGAATGGCGTCATGGCTGAGCTTGGCGAACATTTTCACGTTTTTGTACCTGATATTGCAGGATTCGGTTTTACAGAATTTAAAGAAGACACCCAATACGATATTAAATTTTGGGTCAATCATTTAGTCGAATTCATGAACGCGGTTGGTATTGAAAAGGCATCTTTGGTAGGCAATTCTTTTGGTGGAGCAGTCGGTGTTGGTTTAGCTCTTTTTTCACCAGACCGTCTAAATAAACTGGCTCTACTAGGTACACCTGCAGGTACTTTTGTACAAACACCTGGCCTAGCTGGTGCATGGCGCTATGAACCTTCCGAAAATAATATGCGCGAGTTAATGGCACTGTTCCCTTACGACAAGTCTCTGATCACCGATGAGTTAGTGAAATCTCGCTATGAGGCAAGTGCTCGCTCAGGCTCCCAAGAAGCCTTACGTAAACTTATCCCCAAGCCAAATGATGACGGAGAAACCTTAGTAAAAGGCTTTCCTGAAGGTGCTTTACAAAAAATTACCGCGCCGACTTTAGTCCTTCATGGTCGTGAAGATGCCGTTGTACCTCTTGAGTGCGGACAACGCCTAGTGAACAACATACCAAACGCAGATCTGTATGTTTTTGGTCAGTGCGGTCATTGGGTTCAGTCTGAACAGCGCTCAAAATTCATGAATGTCGTTACTGCATTTGTTGGCGGCTGAGCAAATACCCAAGGGGATATTTATGAAACGGGACGTAATTGAACGAGTACTTTGGAACCTGTCTGTCGATCGTTTTTCTAAAGTGAAATACAAAGAAGATCCAAATAAATTTCTGTCTCGATTTGCCTTAGACAAATCAGACATCGAAAAAATACTCACATTTGATGTGAAAGCACTACAAGAAATGGGGGTCAATCCAATGTTGACGATGGGGTATTGGGTCGAAATGTCACCGGACAATTCCATGCAGACTTATAACCAAAAGCTGGGATCTAACGGCGTTCACTCTGCATCAATAAAGGGATAAGACAATGGCGACAATAGTAAGTGGATTTTTAGTTCCTCATGACCCAATCATGTTTGTTGCGCCGGATGCACCGGCTAAAGACATCGCGGATAAAGCGTGGGGAGCTTATGAAACCTGTGCTGTTCATTTGGCCGATTTGGATGTTGATACCGTCATTATTATAGGCAATGACCACTACATGCTATTTGGTACAACATGCTTACCACAATACTGTATCGCGACGGGCGACCTAGATGGCCCTCTTGATCAAATGCCTGGACTTAAGCGACAGCTCATACCAAATAACGAGGCTCTTGCAACGCACATTGCCACCCATGGACATGCAAATGGATTCGATTGGGCTGTGGCACGTTCATTCACCACAGATCATTCATTTTCGATTCCTTTTCAAAAAATAGTGCAACGCGCATCAGAAATTAAAGGCAAGGAAATTAAAGCGATTCCTGTTTACCTTGCCAGCGCAGTTGATCCGTTTTTAAGCATGCAACGCAGCCAACAGCTAGGACAAGCAATTGCCAAAGCAGTAAAGGCATTTAAAGGTGATGAGCGTATTGCGGTGATTGGTAGCGGTGGAATTAGCCATTGGGTTGGCACTAAAGAATCCGGCACAGTAAATGAAGACTTCGATCGCGAAATTTTAACGTTCTGCCTGTCATTGGATGAAGCATCCATCATGGCACTAAGTGACGAAAAAATTCTGTCAGAAGGCGGTAATGGAGCCATGGAATTACGCAATTTTGTCTGCGCAATGGCGGCGGTTGAAGCAGATTCTAGCGAATTAATCGAATATCAACCTGTCCCAGAATGGGTAACTGGATTGGGCTTCGTAGAACTGAAAAAGAACCCAACAAAGAGCTGAAATTATGACACGACTATTTCTTTGTAACGTCTCTGATGTACCGGATAACACGGTTCGTAAAATTGATAGTGCTGAACATGGCGACATCGCTGTCTATAACTTAGGTGGACAATTTTATGCCACTGCAGATTTATGCAGTCATGCTACCGCGTCACTGGCGGAAGGTGATATTGAAGATGATCTAATCGTTTGTCCTGTGCATTGGGGCACATTTCATATACCGACAGGAGAAGCAAGAGGTTTCCCCTGTGAAATCAATATCAAGTCTTACCCAATAGAACAAGAAGGTGACGAATTATTCGCCTTGATTAATGAAAGCAATAAAGACCAAAACTTGATTGCGAAAGGCTAAGAGGCTGAAAACATGGCTAACAAAATAAAAACAATAGACGTAACCGACACATTGCCTGACATAGACAGTTTTTGTGATATTCCCAATGCACGTATTTCAGGGGAGATTTTTCATCGTCAAGATATCTATGATCAGGAGCTAGAAAAGGTCTTTGCTCGCTGCTGGCTATTTGTCGCCCATGAATCCCAGTTCAAAAAAGCCGGGGACTACCTTACCACCACAATGGGCGAAGACGATGTCATTGTGGTGCGCCAAAAAGATGGCTCTCATAAGGCGTTTATCAATGCCTGCCCACACCGCGGCAATAAAGTATGTTTTTCTGAATCGGGGAATGCTCGGGGCTTTATCTGTAACTACCACGGTTGGTCTTTCAATATTGAAGGAAATCTAATTGGTCAACATGAATCAGGTATTTACGAAAGCAGCAACTTCGATGCGTCACAGTGGGGATTAAGGGAAGTCGCTCAAATCGATTCTTATAAAGGTTTAATCTTCGCGACCTTCGATGCTGCCGCACCATCTTTAGCAGAATATTTAGGCCCAATGACTTGGTACTTAGACGCTTTATTCGACAATCAAGAAGGCGGTACTGAATTTGTTGGTGGCTGCATTCGTTCGACTATGGATTGTAATTGGAAAATTGCAGCCGAGAACTTTGTTGGCGATATATTGCACGCAGGCTGGACTCATGACTCAGCCGCTCGCGCTATGCTGGGTGGCGCTGTATCTAAGGTCAGTGACTTCGAAGAATCTTATTCCGTTAACTGGAATGGACATGGCTATGAATTTGCTTTGGACACTGTCGGCAATGTCGCTGTCCTTGGCGAAAGTGCACTCAATAAATATTTGCACACCATAAAACCGTCTGTCGCTGAGCGTTTAGGGGATTTCCGGTCGAACATGATTGGCTCCGTTTCCTCTTGTACTATTTTTCCTAATTTTTCATTTTTGCCTGGCCAAAATACGGTGCGAATTTGGCAACCCAGAGGCCCCAATAAAATAGAGTTATTCACTTGGGTTGTTGTTAATAAGAGCGCACCAGATGACGTTAAAGAAAAATGGCGCAAAGGTGCCATGATGACCTTTTCGCCAACTGGCGTATTTGAAATGGACGACGGGGAAAATTGGGAGTACTGCACTAAAACCGCACGTGGCCGAGTCACGTCTCAACAAGATCTGTTTGTCGGCTTAGGTCAAAACTCCTGCCTGGAAGAAACCGATTTGCCCGCAAATGTCTATTTTGGCCAACTAAACGAAGCTAATTCACGTGCTTTTTACCAATATTGGGGAGATCTACTGAAATCACCAAATTGGGCTGCCATGCCTAATCGAAATCATGGCCGGACTGAAGCTGGCGTCAATGCAGATAAAACAGGAATAAAGGGAGCTTAATAATGTTTTATAAAAGTGAAGATCTTACCCCTGTGTCTGCGGAAGAATTCCATCATGTGAGTATGGTTTTGGCAAAAGAGTATCGACTTCTTGATGAAGAAAGGTTCGAAGATTGGTTGAACCTTCTTCACCCTGAAATCCATTATTGGATGCCAGGGATGGAAAATCGTCGCCGTGAAAACCCTTTAGAACATGGTTTTTTTGACAGCCAACATATGGCGTTTTTTGATGACACTATGCGCGACCTTAAACGCCGTGTCGCCCGTTTTAATCAGCCCTCTGCTTGGGCAGAAAACCCTGGGACACGAAATATTCATATTGTTGCCGGTGTAGAAGTATTTCTTGGTGAAAACGAAGGTGAATACATTGTGTATTCCACGTTTCAAAGCATTCGCTCACGCGGACTCGATGAAGAGTATATTTTTAGCGGCCGTCGCTACGACACTTGGCTAAAAGTAGAGGGCTCATTAAAGCTTAAAAAACGACTGATTCTAATGCCGAATGCAACGCTCACTTGCAAAAACATTAATACATTTATTTAGAGTGCTAGACATGAAGCTAATGCAATCCAAAGTAGTGTTGATAACAGGTGGAGCCGATGGCATAGGTCGTGGTGTCGTCGAATACATGTTCGAACAAGGTGCAAACGTTGCGGTGATGGACATAAATGCAGACAAACTTGCGGCATTACGCTCAGAGATATCTGAAGACATTTTCACCTTACAAGGTGATGTCGCATCGTTTGCCGATAACCAACGTATGGTCACGGCCACTGTAGAGCATTTCGGAAAAATAGATTCTTTTATTGGCAATGCGGCGTTGTTTGATTATTTCACGCCTTTGCACAAACTCGATGGAGACAGCCTATCCGAAACCTTCGATAAGCTTTTTCATGTCAATGTTTTGGGCTATATCAACGGCGTAAAAGCGGCCGCACCAGAATTAAAAAAGACCGGCGGCTCAGTTGTACTAACCGTATCAAACTCTGGCTTCTACGCGGGTGGAGGTGGTGTTTTATATGTGGCAAGTAAGCATGCTGTTGTCGGCATTATTAAGCAGCTCGGGCACGAATTAGCGCCAGAGATACGAGTTAATGGTGTTTCGCCTGGCGCAACGGATACCGCAATGGCGTCAGTATCTGGAGTGTCAGATCGTGCCCAGCCACTCAATAGCATCAAGGGATTTCGAGAAAATGCGGCAAATGCAGTACCGCTAAATCGTATCGCTTCACCAAAAGATCATGCCCACCTTTACCTCGTTCTAGCTAGCAACGAGTTATCGCCTTTCACCACTGGCAACATCATCCATAGTGATGGTGGTTGGGCCGTAAAATAAAAATAAAACGGAAACGACTATGAACTTATTTGACACCTCATCTAACAGTTTAAAGCTGCCATTAATTGTGGCTCCTATGTTTTTGGTATCGTCACCAGAATTGGCCATTGCCTCCTCTAAAAGTGGCGTAGTCGGCAGTTTGCCCGCGGCCAATGCTAGAACCGTTGAAGATCTTGACCAATGGATGGCTCAGATTCATCAAGCGCTCAATAGTGAGAATCTACCTTGGCTGTTCAATATGATCGTGCATAAAACCTATGATCGCTTTGATGCCGAAATTGAATTAGTCAAACGCTATCAACCCGCCATTGTTTCGACCGCTCTTGGATCTCCTACGCGAGTCATGGAAGCAGTAAAATCATATGGTGGCAAAGTCATTGCTGATGTCATTACCCCAGCCATGGCTAAAAAAGCCGTAGACGCTGGAGTCGATGCGCTCATTTTAGTAACCAATGGCGCAGGTGGTCATACTGGGACTTATAACCCATTGGCGTTTATTGCCGAAGTTCGGCAGTTTTGGAATGGTCCGTTGGGTATCGCAGGCTGTATTTCAACGGGAAATGATTTGCTTGCTATGTTAGTAGCCGGAGCCGATTTTGCTCTATCCGGTACTCGCTTTATTGGTGCTCAAGAAAGCTTGGTATCCGATGCCTATAGAGACATGTTGGTAGAAGCTCAAATGGGCGATGTCATTGAAACAAAAGCCGTTAGTGGTGTTAAAGCTAACTGGATGCGCCAAAGTTTGGAAAAAGCTGACATTGATCCAAGTGTCGACAACCCTGCAGCTATTGATTTCTCTGGCAACATTTCTACTGCAAACAAAGCTTGGAAAGATGTCTGGTCTGCAGGCCATGGCGTTGGTCGAATCCGCAGTAAAGAAACCACGGCAGAGATAGTCGATAGTATGGTTGAAGAGTTCAACTCTGCGATAAGCAATGCAAACACCCTGCTAACTCAACTTGCTAAAGCTGTCTGAGGAGAAAAACTATGTCTAATGACCTAAGTACTATTGCAGAAGAACTCATTCAAGCCCGCAGGACTTGTCAGCCTATTGCACCGATCAGTCAACGATATGAAGGTTTAACGGTGGAAGATGCTTATGCAATTCAAACCCTCGTCGGTGATAAACGTGTCGAGGATGGAGGGCGAATCATTGGTTATAAAGTAGGACTGACATCCGAAGCAGTCCAACAACAACTCAACGTCAATGAACCAGACTTTGGCTTACTATTTGCCGATATGGAAATTCGTAAAGACCAAAATCTAGATCGACACTCAATGATCGCGCCAAAAGCAGAAGGTGAAATCGGTTTTGTTTTCAATCGTGACATTGAAGAAGCTGATATCACACTATCAGAACTCAAGTCGGCCATTGATTACTTTTTCCCAGTTGTAGAGATTGTCGATTCAGCTATAGCCGATTGGAAAATCACCTTGGTGGATACTGTAGCCGACAATGCTTCTTCCGCTTTATATGTACCCGGTGACACTTTCTATTCACCACATGGCATCGATTTCACACAACTCGAAGTAGAAGTAAGTGCAGAAAACATAGCGTTTTCTGGAACAGGAGCAGCCTGTTTGGGAAACCCACTTTATGCAACCTTATGGCTAGTCCGCAAGATGGTGTCGTTAGGACGTCCAATACGACGCGGCCAAGTCGTTTTGTCTGGAGCTCTCGCGCCTATGGTAACGCTCAATGCAGGGCAGACCGTAGAGTTTCATTTCAAGGGGTTAGAAACCATACAGGTTATCACTAAATAGTTTTTAAAATCATTGAGAACAGTTCTACCAGTTTGACAGGTACACACCGCTACAAGAGGTGAGCCCATCAAATATAACAATAAAAAGAGGTTTGTTATGGAAATGCTATCGGTGTTTGGGCAGTTGCCTACACCTTCTGTCAACGCAGAGCGTAATGACAAGGGTGAGATCATTCTTGAATCGAATATGGCTTTATTGCCCTATGAGAAAAGAGTAGGAGATTGGCTAAAGAAATGGGCGAAAGAAAAGCCTGATACAGTTTTTATTGCCGAGCGGAAAAATATTCATCAGCCACAAGACGGTTGGCGTACATTTACCTACGCCCAATTTCTAAAAAAAGCAGAGCAAATTGCTCAAGGTATTTATGCCTCAGGCGTGACGTTTGAACGCCCTATTTTAATCATCTCGGCAAACTCCATAGATCATGCTTTGATAAAAATGGCGGCGATGCACATTGGTATTCCTGTCACATCGTTGTCTGTAGCGTACTCAATGTTTGAAGGTAAATATGATCGCTTAGCGGCTGCTGTAGAAAATTTAAACCCAAGCATCATTTATGCCGAAGATGGCCAAGCTTCTGCTTCAGCCTTAGCTTCTTTAAGTGGAGATCACCTAGTTCTTGTTTCGTCTGGTATTGATGCTCTAGACAAGGTACGGCAAGCGACAACTACTCTGCACGATTTATCAAATGTTGAAGTCACTGCCATTATTGACGAGTTATATGACAGAGTCGATGCGGATACTGCAGCTAAATATATGCTGACATCAGGCTCAACAGGACACGCCAAAGTCGTCGTTGTGACTCATAGAATGATGTGCTCTAACCAACAAATGATTGTCCAATGTTTGCCATTTTTAGAAACCACGCCACCTGTAGTTTTAGATTGGCTGCCTTGGAGCCACACTTTTGGCACCAATCATAATTTCAATTTGGTGCTAAGAAATGGTGGTAGTTTATATGTGGATGAAGGTCGTCCCATGCCGGGTATGGTTGAAAAAACAGCGGCAAATATTCTTGAAGTAAAGCCAACGCTTTCTTTCAACGTCCCTAAAGGTTATGAGGCCCTCCTTCCATTACTTAAGCAGGATAAGGCCCTCTCTACTGCCTTTTTTGAAAACCTACAAATGGTATTTTACGCAGCGGCATCCTTATCAGAGCCAGTGTGGCGAGAGCTTAAAACACTGGCGGCTAAACACAATTGCAACCCTCTGTTTTCTACCGAATGGGGATCAACAGAAACGGCACCAGCCAACACCAGTGTTCACTGGGTATTAGAAAAATTTGGAAACATCGGCATTCCTATGCCCGGCGTGCAAATAAAACTGGCACCCAATGACAATAAATTTGAAATGCGTATCAAGGGACCGAATGTTTTCCGAGGTTATCTGAATGACGCCAAAAACACTCACGAAAGCTTTGACTTGGATGGCTTCTATAAAATCGGTGATGCTGGCTATTTAGCCGACCCTGAGAACCCATCTGCGGGAATTATGTTCGATGGCCGTGTCTCCGAAGACTTCAAAATGTCGACAGGCACTTGGGTGTGCGTCGCCACCATGAAAAAACGCTGTGTTGAAGCACTTAAAGGGTTAGTTACCGACGTCCTCATAGCGGGCCATGATAAAGATTACCTTAGCTTAATCGTGTTCCCTACGCCTAGTATTTATAAATTAGTAGGCGGTGAACTAAATCATACCCAGCTTCTTGAAAGTGCTTTGCTTAACGGAATCTTTAAAGAAGCCCTTGACGAAATAAATGCTCAAGCAAGAGGCTCTTCGCAAAAAATTGAGAAAATTGTGTTAGCAGAGACTCCTACATCCATCGAGTTAGGAGAAGTGACAGACAAGGGCAATTTCAATCAGCGCAAATTATTAACGACACGAAAAGAACTTATAGCAGAGATTTATAGCTGTGAAGGTCAAGCCGTGGTCTGTGGTTAAGGTCAATTTAGAGGCAATCCCATGAGTAAAAAATTGAAAGCGGTCATTATTGGACCTGGCAACATTGGTACAGATTTGTTGATAAAAATGCAGAGATCTGAGTGGATCGAACCAGTTTGGATGGTAGGTATTGACCCTGAATCTGCCGGACTACAACGTGCCGCGGAAATGGGTATTAAAACTTGCTCTGCGGGCGTTGACGGGATCTTAGAACACATAATAAAGGATGATATTCGTATCGCCTTTGACGCAACTTCTGCTTATGTTCATGCGGAAAATTCCCGCAAATTAAATGAGCTTGGCGTCATTATGATAGATCTCACTCCGGCAGCAATTGGTCCGTATTGCGTACCGCCCGTAAATCTAAACGATCACGCAAGCAACCTAGAAATGAATGTCAATATGGTGACCTGTGGCGGCCAAGCGACCATTCCTATGGTAGCTGCAGTGTCTCAAGTTCAACCTGTTGATTATGGTGAAATTATTGCCACAGTATCGTCTAAATCTGTTGGGCCGGGTACACGTCAAAATATTGATGAGTTTACTCGTACAACCGCTGGAGCCGTTGAAAAGATAGGTGGTGCGAAACAGGGTAAAGCCATCATCGTTATCAATCCGGCTGAACCACCATTAATCATGCGCGATACCGTTCACTGCTTAACAGAAAGTGAACCAGATCAAGCCGCGATTACAGAATCCGTCCATAAGATGGTGGCTGAAGTCCAAAAATATGTCCCAGGTTACCGCCTAGTAAATGGACCAGTATTCGATGGCCATCGTGTTTCGATGTTTATGGAAGTGGAAGGACTTGGAGACTTTCTACCAAAATACGCAGGCAATCTAGACATCATGACCGCTGCCGGTTTACGCACGGCAGAAATGTTCGCAGAAAAAGCAGCGAACGGCAGCATTAATTTACCTTCTCGCAGCCAAGCGGCTCAACACTAATTAAGGAGTGACACAATGAACTTAAACGGCAAAAAAGTCACTCTACATGACATGAGCTTACGTGATGGCATGCATGCAAAGCGACACCAGATTTCAGTAGATGAAATGGTCAGCATCGCCAGTGCAATGGATCTTGCTGGCATGCCTATGATTGAAGTCACCCACGGCGATGGTCTAGGTGGCGCATCGGTCAACTACGGATTTCCGGCCCACAGTGATGAAGAATACCTCAAGGCTGTAGTACCCAAAATGAAACAAGCCAAGGTATCTGCTTTGCTATTGCCAGGTATAGGCACTGTGGATCACCTGAAAATGGCAAAAGACTGTGGTGTGTCCACTATCCGCGTGGCGACCCACTGTACTGAAGCAGATGTATCGCAACAACATATCACTATGGCTCGAAAAATGAACATGGATACCGTCGGTTTTTTAATGATGGCACACATGGTATCGGCAGAAAAAATCCTAGAACAGGCCAAGTTAATGGTGAGTTATGGTGCTAATTGTATCTATTGTACTGACTCCGCAGGTTACATGCTGCCAGATGAAGTAACAGAAAAAATCAGCTTACTTAAGGCAGAACTAGGTAGCGACATAGAACTGGGATTCCATGGCCATCACAATATGGCAATGGGTGTGGCGAATTCCCTTGCCGCTATTGAAGCTGGTTGTTCTCGAATAGATGGCTCTGTCGCCGGATTAGGTGCAGGAGCAGGAAATACACCGCTAGAGGTCTTGGTCGCTGTGCTCAATCGCATGGGCTGTGAATCAGGTATTGATCTCTACAAAATCATGGATGTCGCTGAAGACTTAATCACCCCGATGATGGATCAGCCTATTCGCGTTGATCGTGATTCGCTTACCTTAGGTTATGCCGGTGTATATAGCTCTTTTCTATTATTCGCAAAACGTGCAGAAGCAAAGTATGGCATTCAAGCACGCGATATTTTAGTAGAACTAGGACGACGAGGAACAGTCGGCGGACAAGAAGACATGATCGAAGATCTTGCATTAACCATGGCAAAAGCTCGTTCTTAAGCCATCAATTCTTACTGAGCTGGCCTCTTTTGAAGCGGCCAGCTAATCACTTAGAGGTCTACTATGAGTATGATTACAGTTAACCCAAGCGGTAAGTTTTTTGAAAGTATTGCAGGTAAGAGTATTCTCGACGCGGCATTGCGATCTGGCATCATGCTAAAGCATGGATGCCGCGACGGTCGTTGCGGAGATTGCCGCACGTCGTTAGAAACACCTATTTCCCCTACTGCTATCTCTTACCCTGCTGGATTACAGTTACAAGCATCGGATCTAGCCGGTGAAACAATATTATGCTGCCAAGCTCAAACAAACCAAGATCTTGTCTTAACTGCTCCTGAAGTGACAGAGCTAGACGGTATTTCGATTCAAAAATTAGTTTCTCGGGTGCTCAATAAAGATCTCGTCTCATCTGACGTCGTTTTGCTAAAACTCATGTTAGCCCCAGGAAGCGAATTTCCTTACAGAGCTGGTCAATATGTCGATATCACCCTACCAAATGGTGTAACTAGAAGTTACTCAATGGCAACTCAACATGTCGAAGATAATGCTATTGAATTGCACATCAGATTGAAGCCTAACGGTGTCGGTACGCCTTACATTTTCAATGAATTAGCACAGCGTAAAATGGTGACCATTGAAGGACCATTTGGCAGTTTTTATCTACGTAAAACGCAAGCCTCTATTATTTTATTAGCTAGTGGAACCGGATTTGCACCAATAAAAGCCATTATTGAGCAACTTATCGAAGAGCAAAAGATCGTTAATTCGACGACTCGCCCTGTCCGTTTATATTGGGGTGGTCGTTGTGCAGAAGATCTTTATATGTCTACATTATGTGAACAATGGAGTAATGAACTTTCTTGGTTTGATTATGTTCCTGTTGTTTCTGACAAAACTGAAAATTGGTCTGGCAGAACCGGTTTTGTACATCATGCCATTATGGAAGACTTCGCTGATTTATCACTGTATGAAGTCTATGCCTGTGGAGCACCGATTGTTATCGAGTCTGCTCGCAATGACCTCATAAGTGGATATGGCTTACCTGCAGAAAACTTTTATTCAGACACTTTTTTGTAATTCTATTTAAAAAAGCATTATTAATTTGCTATAAACATACACTAATGTATGTAAATATATTAATAATAAAAAATAATAAAAACGGAGAATGAGAAATGAAGAAAAATTTCAAACAAGCATTAACGGTTGGTCTACTATCGATTTCTACCTTAAGTGTTTCTGTTAATGCTCTAGCAGACACCATGGTATTACGCTATAACCAATGGTTTCCTTCCCAACATTGGTCACAAAAAGATGGCTTACATAAGTACTTTGACGAAATAGAAAAAGTCACAGAAGGCAGAGTAAAAGTTCAACCGTCGGCAAAACCTATTGTACCTCCAACTAAAAACTATCAAGCCGTTTCTCAAGGTATTGTCGACATTGCTTGGGGCCCACATGGCTATACGCCAGGTGCTTTTCCTTTAAGCGAGATGGTGGAGTTTCCATTCAGCGTTCAAGATGCAGGCGCTAGTTCAGTAGCCTACCAACGTGTATTTGATAAATACTTCAAGCCCGCAGGTATGCATAACGATGTAGTGACCTTAGCTGTACATGTTACATCTGGCGGCAATTTGCACATGAAAAATAAACCCATAAATAACGCCGAAGACTTTCAAAACACCAAAATACGGGTACAAACATCAGTCGTATCTAATGCGATTAAAAGCCTTGGCGCTGTCCCTATTAGCGGATCACTCAACGAACTAAGAGAATTTTTATCCCGAGGTATTGTTGATGGGACAAGTTTATCCGACGAATTATTAACAGGCTTTAAAGTAGACAGCTATATAAATTATGTTACCCAAATACCAGGGGGACTTTATTCGAATAGTGCATTTATTATCTTAAATAAAGACAAGTGGGCACAGATCAGCAAAGCCGATCAAGATGCGATTATGAATATTTCAGGTGAAAAACTAGCTCGCAGAATGGGCAGTCTTTGGCATGAAAATGACCTAATTGCTCGTAAAAAACTTCAAGACAAGTTAGGCGATAACTATAAAGTTGCCTCTGAGGCTCTTATCACTAGCCTAGATGATGCGTTTTTAGCCGGTCGCATAGAATGGCTTGATAAAGCCAAAGCAGCGGGCGTAGATACAACCGCCGCGATAGCTTATTACAATGAACAAACGCAGTTAGTAGAAAGTAACTAACCTTCTCGATTGGGAGGATAGTCTATGAACTATCCTCCCAATGATACCGCCTAAAAAGCATTCCTTATTATCTAAATTTAGGTATTTCTCTGAAAGGAAAACTTAATGAAGTATTCATTACTTTCAATCATAGCGTTTTTCTGCTCTAAGCTGTCAATGACAGTATTAGCGCTTATGGCAATTATCACTTTTATCGATGTATGTGGACGCGTTATTTTAGGTTCTTCGCTAGGTTTCACATACGAAATAATCGGTATATTTTTAGCGATTTTATTTTATGCTGGCCTTTTTAAAGTTCATAAAAATAACCAGCATATTCGTATAGATCTTCTCGATAATCTATTCAAAGGGACTTTTGGGATAGTCATTAGTTGGCTTAGCTACTTTCTAGAAGTCGCCTTATTTTCTGCTATAGCCGTCATGCTTTTTCAACAAATGGAAGATACTCGATTGTTTCAAGAACGCTTTATGTTTCTCGGCTTTTCCAAATGGTATGTACTGTTTGCAATGGGTGTATTGGCCATTATTGCTTTAATTCCATTGATTACCAAGATCCCGAAAACTCAATATGACACGCTACAAGATGACGCACTTCAAACAGAAAATAAGGAAGGGAGATAAACTATGGAAATGATTATTGCCTTTGCCGCTCTTTTAGTTTTGCTATTTCTTAGGGTACCAATTGCTGTAACTACAGGTGTAGTTGGACTAGCAGGTCTAGCTTGGTTTCAAGGATGGAGCCCTGCACTTGCTCAATTAGGCATCATTGCCAGTGAAACCGTCTTATCTTATGAGTTTGCAGTCATCCCTTTATTCATTTTAATGGGCAATATTATCAGCAGATCTGGATTAGCCGAGGAGTTATATGTCGCAACTAATGCTTTGATTGGACACTACCGTGGTGGATTGGCTATTACAACAATTGCAGCATCGGGCGGATTCAGTACTTTTTGTGGTTCCAGTTTTGCGACAGCTGCGACCATGAGTCGAATCGCTTACCCTTCAATGAAACAGTTTGGCTATAGCGAAGGACTTGCTACAGGTTCTATCGCTGCGGGTGGCACCTTAGGGATTTTGATACCGCCATCTATTGCTCTCGTTTTTTATGGAATAATGACAGAAACAGACATAGGACAATTATTTGTTGCAGGTGTAATTCCGGGGATTCTAGGAGTTTGCTTGTATATTTGCGCAGTACTTTATGTTGTTCACGTCAGAGGTGAAAAAGCAGGATCAGGTACAAAAGCGTCTTTCAAAGAACGCCTTGCTGCAATTGGTCAACTGTGGGCTTTTTCACTGCTAGTAATATTAGTTTTAGGCGGAATTTACATGGGTTTTTTTACCCCAACTGAATCTGCTGGTGTCGGTGCTATCGGTGCTATTATCGTTACCTTAGCCCGCGGCAAATTCAAATGGCGGTCTTTCATCGATGCTTTAGAGGAAACAGCTTCAACCACAGTGACCTTAATCGCCATTCTCATAGGTTCTTTAGTATTTGCAAACCTAGTAAATATTTCAAATTTACCCTATCACATTGTCAATTGGCTTAATGATATGAAATTGCCATTACTCGGTGTGATTTTCGTAATATTGATCATTTATTTTTTATTAGGTGCGGTTCTCGAATCAATGTCCATGATGTTATTGACTGTACCCGTGTTTTATCCTGTTGTTGCTGAAATGGGAATGGACCTTGTGTGGTTTGGTATCATTGTCGTAGTCGCAACAGAAATCAGTTTAATAACACCTCCCGTTGGGCTAAACGTATTCGTCCTCAAGTCAGTCCTACCTGAAGTCGATATACGAACAATATTTCGCGGGGTCATTCCTTTTCTGGTGGCTGATCTAATACGTTTGGCATTAATCGTACTCTTTCCAATAATATCTTTAGCATTGGTCAGCTATATGTAAGAGAAAGCGCCCGCTTGATATTTAACCGAGAGGGCGTCTTTATTAATAACTATGCAATTCGATGTTGGCACTCTGAGATTGGGCACACATCAGCTAAGAAATTAGTTAACCTCTTAGCTCGATCAGCTTGGTCTGAGCGACTATTACCCGTGGTAAGAATAGAGGTAGCCATCATGTAGGAGTACACCAAATAGGACAAATCACTCGACTGACTTGCTGAGTGATTCATTTCAAGAAAAATACCTTCAAGATACTTAATCCTATAGGAATCTACTTCCTCAACAGCGGATCGGGCCATATCATCACGTCGAGCCCATGCACGTAGTGACAGCTCAACTGACGCCGCATCAAATGACTTCCCACCTCGAAGAGGTAACATCATCAACGCAAGCAATCGGTCTTGTGCTGTTAATTCACGACTATTCAAACCTTCAATAACGGCTTCTGTTGCACTTAAGCGCCACTTATCTAATATAGCTTTGAGCAAATCTTGACGATTACCAAAGTGGTAATAAAAGCTACCACGAGTAATCTCTAGCTTTTTAGCAAGACTATCAACTCGAACTAAATCTATACCGCCAGTTGAAAGCTGCATCATCGCAGCATTAATCCAGTCATCACGCGTCAGTTTGGTATTATTCATAAGAAGGCTTTTTCAAAATACTCTTGTGTATGTTGGTAATGCATTAATCATATCAAATATGCTTTCAAGGCATGGAAATATTTTTTGTTATATATATCTGGATCAATTAATTGCGATGCCGTATCACCACTCGCTCAATAACCTCTTCAATCCAGGCTACAGTGAGCCAGTCTGGTGCGGAGGCGGAGCGAGAAAAGGCGATTTCTACCGCAGGAAGGCTAGGTAATAAATCACTTGCGATGATTTCCAATGAGTCATTCACGCTGATGCTGGCGATGGCGGAGATAGCTTTTTCGGCCATCAACAGGCTCTCAATAAGGGTGAGATTGGCGGTGACACAATACAGTTGATAGTCAGTGCCTTTCTTCTGCAAACCATCAACGGCGCTGGAGTGAAATTTACAGCTCGATTCGTATAGCGCCAATGACAATGGATTGAGGGCCATCCAGTCAAAGCCTTTTTTCGCCACCCAAACGCCTTTGTCTTGGAACAAGGTTAAGCCTTCGTCGCTGTCTGGTGTTCGCGTAACTAGGGCTAAATCCACTTCGCCTTTGTCCATCAATTCTCTTAGTTCAGAGGATGTGCCAGTGCGAATTCGAAAGCGGATATTGGGTTGCATCGTTTCCATTACGGACATAATGACGATCAACAAATTCGCCACATAATCATTCGGACACCCCAGATTAAGCAAGACGCCTTGCTGCGGGCCTTTGATGGATTGCAACGCGCTTTCCTGCAATTGCAAAATTTGTCTCGCATAATGCACAAGCTGCTGACCGTCTTCGGTAAGTACTTGATCTCGACCTTGTTTGCAAAACAGTTCAGTACCGACTTGTTCTTCCAATCGTTTCATCTGCATGCTAATGGCCGATGGCGTACGAAAGGTTTGCATGGCGGCGCGCTGAAAACTGCCGTGATCGACAATAGCCACAAGGGTTTTTAATAATTCCGTATCCAATGCAATCCTCTCTTTAATCTACGCACTTTATTTCTACGCACTTTATTTCTACTCACTTTAATTCAAAGCACTCTAACTTAAATGCATTGATCAAAATGCGTTATGCCAGCCGTCAATTTAATTTGCTTTTTTCTGCTTCTGTCTTATCGCAAGATCAGACCATCAACTAAGAAGGAAAGACTTATGATTCTGCACGATTTTTTACCCTCAGGGAACGGTTATAAAATCCGTTTGTTATGTGCCTGTTTAGATCTGAAAGTGACGTTAAAACAATATGACATTACCAAAGGAGAAACACACACAGAATCCTTCTTAGCGATTAACCCAAATGGTAAAATTCCGGTGTTGGAGTTAGATGACGGACAATGCTTGAGCGAAAGTAATGCTGTGCTTCTCTATCTGGCTGAGCAGTACAATCTTGCAGAACAACACAAATCCGCCTTGTTACCGACCGATGCAATCCTTAGAGCCAAGGTCTATAAATGGTTATTCTGGGAGCAATACAGCCACGAGCCCAACATTGCCTCGCCACGTTTTTGGCTAACTCACAACGCCATGACAGATCTAAAAAA
Organism: Marinomonas sp. ef1; assembly: GCF_002806845.1. Classification (NCBI taxonomy): domain Bacteria; kingdom Pseudomonadati; phylum Pseudomonadota; class Gammaproteobacteria; order Oceanospirillales; family Oceanospirillaceae; genus Marinomonas; species Marinomonas sp. ef1. Next base: position 260,442 of record NZ_NHTT01000006.1, read on the forward strand.
ACAAATGTTGCCAGATCGTATTCAGCAAGGTCATGCTGCGTTAAAACAAATGGAAGAAACATTGGCAACACAAGCGTTTCTAGTGGGCGATTTCATGACACTTGCGGATATTTGCTTGTTCCCTTACACCCATGTGGCGGAGGAAGGCGGCTCTTATCAACTGTCCGAGTATCCAAATATTCAACGCTGGATTAAAAATATTGAAGCTTTGGATTGGTTTATACCGATTACCCAAGCGTGATTCACTTTTTATTCAAACGAGAGAAGGCACTTGATTAAAAGTGCCTTTAAGGTTACCAATCAAACACAAAAAGTCTCATCCACTCGAACTTCGGTCAGTACCGAGTTGGCGATAAAGCAAGCTTCGTGGGATTGATGATGAAGTGCTTTTAACACCTCTGAACTGGGTCTTTCACCAACAAAAGTGACGGTTGGACGTAATACGACTTCGGTCATCATTTGCTTGCCATTGGGGCCAATTGCTAAGGTGCCGATAGCCTTGTCTGTGTATTGTTCGACGATGAGCTTTTTGCGAGAAGCAAAGTCCAAAAAGAACAACATGTGACAGCTGGAAATAGAGGCTACAAATGCTTCTTCAGGGTCTACATTTTCTGCAACGGACATGGGTAAAGGTACAATATGCGGCGAAGACGAGGCTGGCACGACTACGCCGCCTTCGAACTGCCATTCATGGGCACGACTGTATTTTTTATCCAAAAATAACTGTGAACCACGCTTCCATTCAACAGTTGCAAAGTATTCTGACATATTCCATTTCCCCTTTTTGTTTGCCTTAGATACTTGTTTGTCTCAAATAACAGATATAACAAATTTCCCCAATGTTTTGAGCCCGTAAGGTTAACTTATTGTCACTATGTCCAAAGTAGATTTTTTACCTAAATATCTCTCTTTTCAAAAAATTACAATTTGTTCGAAAAACAACCTAAACACAACTTGCACACATTCATCCCAAGTGCCATTTTTAATATAACGCTATTGTCCAATTGATGTAGTTTCTTTGAGAGAAGACAGCTGTATAGCAGGGAACGTTTACCATTTTGGTTTTCAAAGGCTTCAACAACAGGGATATTTTCATGAAGATGCTAAAGACGATAAGAGGTCGCTATACATTAATTTTTGGCGGCTTAGCGTTGGTTTTCCTACTGGTTATAATCTCTACAGAAACATTGGTTAATTACTTACAAAATAGTATGGGTAAATACTCCTCTGGCACTTCGCTAATTCAGAATGCCGATAGAGATTTGTATCAATCTCGTCTCGCACTGGCCACGTTAGTATTTGAGCACAACGCAAACAATGCCAAAGAATTAGAGGAAGCTACGCTATCTAATGCCAAGCAAGCATTGGATCGCATGCAGCAATTTCGACTACTCACAACGGATATAGATGAAATCTCTAGCCTATTAGCGAACTTCGATAGTCTCTATAAAGATTGGTCTGCTACCAATCTCGACATTATCCAATCAATGAAAGATAACCCCGATGCAGCAATAATCCTGTTTGTTAGTGATAACCAAACAAATTTCATCAAACTTCGCAGTTTGTACGATCATTCGGAAGAACTGATCAGCAAATACTCTGCACTTGAAAACAAAGCAATCAATGAATTCACTGACACCTTTAAACTGACAGTCGGCATATTCGCGATTTTCGCCTTACTTTTGAGTGTCATACTGGCTTGGTTTGCCCCTCGAAACATTTCAAAAGCTATCCAATTGGTCACTTTCGGAGTTCGTCAAATCAGCTCTGGTGATGGCGATTTAACACGCCGTATAAACAGCACAAAGCCAGATGAAACTGGCGAATTGAGTCGAGAATTAGACAGCTTTGTCGCTCGTCTCGGCAGCTTGATTGGGCAGGTTCGTAACGGGTGTGAGCATATTCGCCAAGAGATGTTTAATTTGGGGGAATCCGCCTCTGAGTCTGCTAACCTAAGCGAACGCCAAAACCAATCACTTGATTTTGTGGTCACCGCCGTTGAAGAAATGGGTGGTGCAACTCGTGAAGTTGCGCAAAATGCCGCTGACACGGTGGCTGAAGTGGAAGCATTAAACCGTTCTGCAGATGATGGCGTTAAACAATTAGACAATGCCATTTCTCAGCTTGATAACCTTGCAGAGCAAATCCAAGGTGCTGCAGGCGTCATCAATCAACTTTCTGAACGATCCGATAAAATTGCTTCTGTATTGGATGTCATCCTTGGCATTTCCGAGCAAACCAATTTACTCGCGTTAAACGCTGCGATAGAGGCCGCGAGAGCTGGTGAGCAAGGTCGAGGCTTTGCGGTTGTTGCTGACGAAGTGCGTGAACTAGCCAGCAAAACTCAAGCCTCTACTGAAGACATTCAAAAGATGATCAATGACTTACAGTCTGGCGTGAGCAATGCAGTAAGCTCGATTACTCAAAGTGTTGATATGGCTGGCACCAGCGTCTCTCTTTCACGTAAAACTATGGAATCTATTGCAGTTGTAAAAACATCCGCCGGACGAATCTATGACTTTACTGCTCAAACCGCCAGTGCAACAGAAGAGCAAAGCAAGGTCACTGACGAGATAAACGAGAACCTATCGAATCTTGCCAGTATGTCGAAAGACGTCATGGAAATATCCAAACGCATCAGCCATTCGGTTCATCAAACGCTAAGCAATTCTGATGAGCTTGCTAGTCAGGTTAAACGCTTCACGGTTTAATAAAACACTTATTAAAAGCCCCAAAAAACCGTCTTAATCATTGATTTCGGCGGTTTTTGTCTATTTCATGCTATCTAAATGGGGTCGTAAAGTGAGGATTGTCTATAAATTTGCTGTCCGTAAGACTCGTTAAAAACGCCATGAGTTGACGCTTTTCATCGTCGGTTAATAAAAACGGATGTAACTTATCAGACCTTAATGGAGACGCTTTACCTTGCTGTGCTGCACGTCCACCAGCTGCATAATGCTCTATCACCTTTTCTAATGTGGCGATAGAGCCATCATGCATATAAGGCGCTGTTTGAGCGATATTGCGCAGCGTTGGTGTTCTAAATCGTCCTTTGTCTGCCTCTTTCCCTGTATGTTCAAACAATCCTTGGTTGCCTTCTGGGTAAGCACCTTTGCCATCCAAGTTATAAAGCCCTGTGTTATGGAAGGCTGACGCTTGCGTCGCATCGGAAAAATGCACACCAGTATGACAGCTAGAACACTCCAATCTCGCACTAAAAAATAATGCCTCACCAAGCTTAGCATCCTCACTGATGGCACTGTCATTATGATTGTATTTGTAATCGTCATAAGGTGACTGATAACTAATTAAAGTACGTTCAAAAGAAGCCAACGCTTTGGTAATCGTGTCAAAGCTAATAGGGTTGTCTTGATCAGGAAAGGCTTTATGAAATAAATTTGGATAAATAGGGTCCCGTTGTAGAAACAAAATTACTTTTTCTTCTTGCCCTTTGGTGTCCATTTCAATGGGATGAGTACCGAAAATAGGCACATTTGCTTGGTCTTCTAAACGTACCTCGTTAGGATTCGCCCAAGTCAGTGTTTTCATATAAGCCACATTGACAATCGACATGGCATTACGACTATGAAACTGCCCTGTGACACCGACAGAAACGGGTCTTGGCTCTGAAAATGAATGTTCAGGCATATGACAGGTCGAACAGGACATGTAACCTGGACCAGACAAATTGGCATCGTAAAAAAGCCGCTGACCTAACGTGACTTTTTCCTCGCTCATTGGATTATCTACAGGCACGATAGGTGCAGGCATCCATGCAGGCAATGCCCAAATATAATCACCTGCATATAGGTAGGGAGTACAAACTAGCAATATTGACCCCAAAGCAAGATGCCCAACGAGGGATGAAAGATAAGTACATTTGACCCTCATCAAACCTCCCAAGGTCTTTTATTTTAAATATAAAACCGTTTTGATAGTAAACGTCCTAGGCCGTATAAAATAACAGCAACAGGAATATTCAATAACAAAACCAGTAGGCAATCCATCGTCACAGCCAAAACAAAAGCGAATGCGGCATCTAGATATAGGCAGGTGTTTCCCAACAATAAGAGGAAAAAAGAAGTTTTTATCTGCATTTACCAACCCTCCTTATTTGCACAGATTAAAGATTAGTCCCTAATTTTTGAGAATTCACGGTCTAGATCAAATTTTTTAGACGTGACATGACGTTCCATCTCTGTCACTCGTCTCGTTACGTTATCCAATTTTTCTTTAGCGCGACGTAACCTTGAGTTCGCACTATCAGCGTACTTGAACATTTTCTTTGGCCGATAACTTTGTTGACGCTCATCATATTCGTATTCGTAGCCATCTTCTCCTTTTGGGCGAACATCCAAAAACCACCAAAGCGCGATATAAGCAATCACTACAAAGCTACCAAGAAATAAAAAGCCACCAAAGGTGAAAAGCCGCACGACCCATGCATCGACATCAAAATGATCTGCTAAGCCAGCACATACTCCACCCAAGTAACCTTTTTTCTTATTACGATATAGGTTCAAATCCCACCCATGAGACTTTTTGGATTTGATACTTTCTTTTATTTTATCGTTCATCATTTTATTCCTCTTAACTGGCTAATCTTCTATCACTCAACTATCCGAAGATTATCGGTACTCATCATTATCTCGACTACGCCAATCTGGGCTTTCCACATCTAAAATTTTTTCTAATGCTTGTACGCGATCGGTCAATTTATCAGCCTGCATTAATAGAGACTCTAACTCCCGCTTATCACCTTCATCCAATCCCTTTACCGCACGGTTCTTACTTCGGTAATGCAATAGCAACCAAATAGGCGCCACTACCGACATAAAAATGATGGTGGGAACAAACAAAAATACAGCCATACTCATAGCGCAATTCCTTTTTTATAAACTGATACAAATTCAGCTTAGTTGGTCTTAGTCATTTTCTCTTTCAAACGAGCCAACTCATCATTGATATCGTCATCTTCCGCCAGAGCGTCAATTTGTGATTTCAAGTCTGCTTTTGGTTGCATACCGATATCCATAGATTCAAGTTGGCCTTCTAAACTATCAACACGACGCTCAAAACGTTCAAATTTCTCAAAAGCATCGTCTAATGCTTCTTTATGATTCTGGCGCTTCACACGCATACGGCTTTCTACGCTGGATTGACGTAACAACATGGCTTTTTGCTTGGCTTTGGCATCATTCAATTTAATTTGTAACTGTCCTACTTCTTCATTCAAATGCTCAAGGTGTTCATCCAAAGCAGACAATTCTTTATCAATGGCTGCTATTTCTTTTTCTATTTGCTGCTTTTCTGAAAGGGCTGCTCGAGCTAGGTCTTCACGCCCTTTATTGATTGCCAGCATGGCTTTGCTTTCCCACTCTGCTGCTTCACTGCGCATACGCTCCAAACGGCGCCCTGTGGTTTTACGATCAGCAATCACGCGAGCAGAGCTAGAGCGTACTTCGACTAATGTTTCTTCCATCTCTTGAATCATCATTCGAATCATTTTTTTTGGGTCTTCGGCTTTATCCAGCAACGAGGTTAAGTTGCTATTAATAATGTCCGTCATTCTTGAAAAAATACCCATGGTTTTATCTCCTGTTTCATATGCAATTGATGAGCTTCTTCTCTTGCTATTACAGCATTCATGCCAAAATCAGTAACTCTATGATTATTATGAATTTATTTTTTCATAGTACTATTGGATTAATTTTTAATGGCTAAAATCACTATTATTTAGTATTTTTAACCATATTAATTTGGCAAATTAAACCAACCACATTAAGAACAATCGATAATCTTATGAAAAATAACCAAAGAGTCATTGGTAGCTCTCAAGCACTGGCTGATGCACTTGATCATGCATCGATTCTGGCAGAAATTAATCGACCTATCTTGATCTGTGGTGAACGAGGCAGCGGCAAAGAACTCATCGCAGAACGATTGCATTATTTATCCCCTCGTTGGGATCAGCCTTTTATTAGCATCAACTGCGCAGCCATTAGTGATAGCTTGATGGAAAGCGAATTGTTTGGTCATGAAGCAGGGGCTTTTACTGGCGCCACCAAAGGATATCAAGGTCGCTTCGAACGTGCAGACGGCGGTACCTTATTCCTCGACGAACTTGGCACCATGTCATTACGAGTACAAGAAAAGCTGTTACGATTAATTGAATATGGTGAGTTCGAACGCCTCGGCAGCGCTAAAACTCAACGAGTTGACGTTCGAATTGTCGCGGCAACAAACGCAAATTTACCGACCCTGAGCGAACAAGGCGAATTTCGTGCAGACCTACTCGACCGTCTTACCTTTGACGTCATTCAAGTTCCTCCATTACGAGATAGAAAAGAAGACATAGAAGAATTAGCTAATTTCTTTGCCATGAAACTTAGCACTGAACTGGGCTGGGAATATTTTCAAGGATTTAGCCCTAAAGCCCTAACGTCATTAAAAAATTATGATTGGCCAGGCAACATCCGAGAATTAAAAAATGTTATTGAACGCTCGGTTTATCGCTGCGGCTTCCAAGCCGATCCCGTTGAAAAAATCGTAATCAATCCTTTTACTTGTGCAAATGAAGAAGCAAGCGACAATCTCATCAATAAACAAGCTGCACAGGCACAGGCAAATACAATAGATTCAAAACCGTCTGGCTTTTCCCTTAATTCGTCTTTGAGCTTGAAAGAGCAGACCTTTCAGCTGCAACAACACTTAATTCAGCAAGCTCTTAATGAAAATCAACACAACCAACGACTCGCCGCTCAATCACTGGGACTCACTTATGATCAATTTAGAGGTTTGCTCAAGAAGCTAAAATAGCCTCTTAGTTATTTGAGCAAACCCTCTTGTTTCACTGTATTCAATTCACACATGTGAAGATGAAAATTCACCAGCCAACAAACCTTGTTGAGCTAAACGCCCTTCCGTATAGTCTGTGCTTTCTAATATGAGTAACTTTTTGTTGCTATTTATCCTCCGCAACAAGAAGGATTTACTGTATTTATAATATAAAATGTTATTATGTAACAAATATTCAACGGAACCTGACTAGCCTTGATTAGTGCAACACCTTCAACCTCTCCAAATGACAAGCAAAAAGACGATGCTTCTTACGCGTTTTTTTCTGGCTGCCAGCCCGCTGGCATGCAGCTGAAGGACGTCGCTTGGTCTCCTTATCGAGACAAGGCGTTACTCAAACCAATCACGGTGAATATCCAGCCAGGTGAGTTTCTTGCGATTGTCGGACCAAATGGTTCAGGAAAAACCAGTCTATTACGCTGTCTTTATCGCACCAATAAACCGAGCAACGGCACTGTCTTGCTTGATGGTAAAGATCTATGGTCGTTGTCACCTCGCCAATGTGCACAACGTATCGCGACGGTTTTACAAGACACTGGCGGCGAATTTGGTCTAAGCGTTTTCGAAATGGTGGAAATCGGCCTGACACCAAAGTCTCTAGTCTGGGGACGCTCCGAAGAAGACACCCACATTATTGAAAGCACATTGGCTTTGCTTGATGTGGCGCATTTAGCAGAACGATCTTTTGATTCTTTGTCCGGCGGTGAACGCCAGCGGGTTATGATAGCCAGAGCCTTGGCACAACGCCCCGACATATTGATTCTAGACGAGCCAACCAATCATCTAGACATTCGCCACCAGCTCGATGTACTTGCCTTATTATCAAAATTGCCTTGTACGCTGATCGTGTCCTTACATGATTTAGCACTTGCTTCAGCGTATGCCGACCGAGTTTTAGTAATGCTGAAAGGTGAAATGCAAGCCTGCGCGCCACCTAGCCATGTGTTTACCAAACAACGCATAAAACAAGTATTTGATGTGGAAACCATCATTGATGAGCATCCAATCACGCAAAGACCCAGATTTTCTTTTTTTATTAATGATTAACGGAATGATTAACAGGATAAACACATGACAGCGAACGTCAAAACAACCATCAAGCGAACTTCATTACTTATCAGCGGCGCATTATTTGGCATTTTACACACAGGTTTAGCCAGCGCATCTGGCTATCCTGTGACGGTACAAAGCTGCGACCGCCAAGTGACCTTCGATCACGCACCAAAAGCCGCTGTCTCAAACGATGTGAACTTAACCGAAATGATGTTAGCACTTGGCTTGCAGGATCACATGGCTGGATTTACTGGTGTTTCAGGCTGGAAAACCCTTGATCCAACGCTGCGCAATGGCATCGGCGAATTAAAAGAATTGTCACCAAAATATCCTAGCAAAGAAGTGCTTTTAGGTGCAGATGCGGACTTTTACTTTGCAGGCTGGAACTACGGCATGCGCGTCGGTGGCGGCGTTACCCCTGATACCTTGGCACCACTCGGCATCAAGGTTTACGAGTTAACCGAAAGCTGCATTCACATCATGAACAAAGCAAAAGTTTCCATGGATGACCTGTACGTAGACTTGCTCAACTTAGGCCGAATTTTTGGCAAAGAAGAACAAGCCCAACGCTTGGTAAAAGGCTATCAAGAAGATCTCGCTAATTTCCAAGCTAATCTAGCGCCATTAAAAACCGCTCCAAAAGTCTTTGTTTACGATTCCGGTGAAGAACAACCCTTCACCTCCGGTCGCTTCGGCATGCCAACAGCGCTGATCGAAGCTGCTGGCGGTAAAAACATCGTCGATGATGTGCAGAAAAGCTGGACTCAAATTGGTTGGGAAGCCGTTATTGATCGAGCACCAGAGGTGATTATTATCGTCAACTATGGCGATGTGACAGCTGAACAAAAAATTAATTTCTTACGCAGTAATCCCGCTTTCGAAAATATCCCAGCGGTGAAAAACAATCATTTCGTGGTCTTAGAGTATGTGGAAGCCACACCAGGGCCACGTAATATTAAAGCCATAAAACGCTTAGCCGAGGCTTTTAGAACGACGTTATGAAGCCTGCCCACAAAAAGCTAACCATCATGGGACGAGTTCCCTTACCAGCGCTATTAATTATGCTAAGTATCTTGCTACTGTTGTTAATGGGCGTGGCGATTGGTGTTGGCTCTGTGTCTATTGGACAATCCACCGTGTGGAGTGTGATAGGCCACAAATTATCAATCACCAACACCACTCCAAGCTGGTCGATGGGGCGCGAGAATATTATCTGGGCCGTGCGTTTACCACGTACTTTGCTCGCCGCCATGGTGGGTGCCGCTTTAGCCATTGTGGGCGCAGCGCTGCAATCTGTCACTCGCAATCCTTTGGCCGACCCACATTTACTCGGTGTGTCCTCTGGTGCCGCGCTAGGAGCGATCATCGCCTTGCTTCATACCGGCATGATTTTAGGCGTGGTAACCGTTCCTGTGTTTGCCTTTCTTGGTGCCTTATTAGCCATGGTTTTAGTATTGGCAGTGGCAAATTTTTCCTCAGCACACAGTGCAGGACGCTTGATTCTGGCTGGGGTCGCCGTGGCTTTTGTGCTAACCGCCTTAGGCAACCTTTTCATTTTCACAGGAGATCACCGCTCTTCTCATACGGTGATTTTTTGGATGCTTGGTGGTTTGGGTCTGGCTCAATGGGGGCAACTCTGGTTTCCATTGGTGGCACTGGTACTTGGCTCCGGCTACCTGATTTACAACGCCCGTTATTTGAATGCCATGACACTAGGCGATGAAAGCGCCAGCACCTTGGGTGTTCCAGTAGAACGCTTCCGCCTGATCGTCATTGTGGTCTGCGCCCTACTTACTGGCGCGGCGGTGGCTTTTTCTGGAGTGATTGGCTTTGTCGGACTGATGGTGCCACACATTGTACGTCTATTAGTGGGTGGCGATTATCGTAAAGTCTTACCTTTATCGGCCTTAGTCGGTGCCTTGTTTCTAGTAGCAGCCGACATCGCTTCCAGAATCATCATGCCTCCTGAAGACATGCCAATCGGCATACTTACAGGCCTAGTCGGTGGTATCGCCTTCGTCTTTTTGATGCGCCAAAAACGCAACGCTTCGTTGTAAGATGTTAACCTAAAAACTGCATGAAGTAACAAATATATAAAGCTCACAATATCAGTAATATTATGAGCTCAAATCCTCTATAAACATCTTGGGCTTAGCAAATAAATTTATTATAAGATAAGATTTAAAGCATTAGCTTAAATTACCAATCACTGACATATTTTTCCAAAAATTACTCAAAGCATTAAGCACAGAGATAAATAATTAGTATGGCTTCTTTTACCAATCAGCAATTGCAGTTGATTATTGCACAACTTGATCAAGCTATTTTCAATCATGATCAATGGTACAAGCATATTCTACGAATTTTGATTTTACGTATTCCTCCGGAAAAGGCAGACATAGCACCCGAAGCACATCGCCATTGTCATTTTGGTCAATGGTATGAAAGCTCTCAAGCATTTTTTATTAGAGAGAATCCAGCATTTATCTCCCTTGGAGATGCACATAAAAAAATGCATATTAGTGCACAAAATTTGCTTCAGAAAATATCTGATGGCTTACTTATTCTATCTATAGATTGGGATAGTTTCGATAAAGATATTGATAAAATGCGTTTAGCTTTTCAGAGTTTACGACATGAGTTTACTGTAATCGCAAAAAATCGGGACCCTCTTACAGAAGCTCAAACAAGGGACGGAATGCTTGCCGAAATCAGTGATCAGAACGCTTTAGTCCAAAGAGGACAACAAAACTGCGCACTAGTAATGTTTGACCTTGACCACTTCAAGCAAGTAAATGACACATATGGCCATATTGCGGGTGATCTTGTACTTGTTTCAACCGTACAACGTATAAAGACTCTCCTTCGACCATACGACCGAATCTACCGATATGGAGGTGAGGAATTTATTATTTGTATGCCCAGAACAACCTTAGCTCAAGCCCACATGGTGGCAGAACGAATGCGTGAAGCAATTGCTGAGCAAAGTATCCAATTTGATAATTCTAGAGAGTCACTACGAGTAACCGCATCTTTTGGTGTAACGATACTTACGCAACTTCGATCAGTTGAAGAATCTATAGATTATGTGGACAAAGCAATGTACGAAGCAAAAAGGGCAGGTCGCAATCGTGTAGTGGACGATGTTAACTTATAGCAGCACAAGATATATTCTGCTAACCGCCACTGTATTCAAAGCTTTTTTCGTCAAGTTCAGTTGTTGCTACTAATAATTATAAATGGTGTAACGAAACTAAGTACATTTACTTATCTGACACCAGTGGTTCCCTTCTTTTTCTGTCTATCCTTGTAGTGACCAAAAATATTTAATCGCACTTTTATATAATAACTCGACAAAAATATAACGTCTCGATATAACCTGCTTTTTCTAGATGGTTCTGTCCATTTTGCGACGATAGTTGTCAAAGACAGCTCAGACAGCCAAAAAACTTCTCTTTAGCATAAGAATTCAATTTCTAATGCTAAAGAGAAAACATCATGCTAACCCAACCCTCAATAAAATATCAGCCAGCTAAAATTATCGATTTTTCTGCCCGCACTTGGCCGTCAAAGCAGTTGAAAGCTCCGCCTCGTTGGTGCTCAACAGACTTACGCGACGGCAATCAAGCGCTTGCTAATCCGATGGATCACGCGAAGAAAATGGCTTTCTTTAAGCATTTAATTGAATGTGGTTTTAAAGAAATTGAAGTTGCCTTTCCTGCTGCGTCACAAACGGATTTTAATTTTGTTCGCTTGCTTATCGAAGGCGACCATATTCCTGATGATGTGACGATTCAAGTGATGACGCAATCTCGTGTGGATTTAATTGAACGTACAATACAGTCTCTCGTTGGCGCAAAAAAAGCCATAGTGCATATTTACAACGCCACAGCACCCGTATTTCGTGAAGTCGTCTTTTGCCAAGACAAAACAGCGACGCTTGAATTAGCCGTGCAAGGCGTTAAACACATTCGCCAATTGTGCGAGCAAAATCCAGATACTCAGTGGACTCTTCAATATTCGCCAGAAACCTTTTGTTTTACCGAACCTGACTTCGCCTTAGAAGTATGTGAAGCAGCGGCAAAAACATGGCAACCGAGTCTAGAGCGTCCGATGATTTTAAATTTACCAACGACAGTGGAAGTGAACACCCCCAATGTATTTGCTGATCAGATTGAGCATTTTATAACGTCTTTTTCTTCCTTAGAGAACATAACCATTAGTGTTCATCCTCACAATGACAGAGGGACTGGCGTTGCCACAGCGGAAATGGCAATACTCGCTGGCGCGCAGAGAGTGGAAGGTTGTCTCTTTGGTAATGGGGAACGAACTGGCAATGTGGATCTCGTCACCTTGGCGATGAATCTTTATAGCCAAGGCGTTCATCCTAATTTGGATTTTTCAGACATACGCCGCACAGTGGAGTTGGTCGAAGAATGCAATGAACTTCCCGTTCATCCTCGGCATCCTTATGCTGGCTCATTGGCTTTTACGGCGTTTTCAGGTTCACACCAAGATGCGATCAAAAAAGGCTTTGCCGCACAAAAATTAACCTCATCGACTGTTTGGCAAATCCCTTATTTACCATTAGACCCGAAAGATATTGGCTGCTCTTATGAAGAAGTCATTCGAGTAAATAGCCAATCTGGCAAAAGCGGTGCCGCTTGGTTATTACAGGAAAATCACGGACTGTTTTTACCACGCAAACTACAAATAGACTTTAGCAAAAAAGTCAAAAATCATACGGATCAAACTGGTCACGAAATGCCTCTAGCCGATGTTTGGCGTTTATTCAGAGAATCCTACAGGCTGAACCCAGATGACAAAGGCCAAATGAAATTAATGGATTATCGCAGCCATAGCTCAAACGGATTACAGGAAATTCGCGCTACCTTACGCTACCAGGAAAAAACATGGCAACTGGTTGGCGAAGGCAAAGGATTGTTGTCCGCCATGCTTGATGCGCTAAGAAAGCGTTTTAACTGGCAGATAAACATCAGTGACTTTCATGAACACACCTTAGGACAACAGACGAAAAGCAAAGCGGTGAGCTATGTTCAAATTGAGTCCGATCAGGTTACACCAAGTTTTGGCGTTGCCATTGATGAAGATTCGACCAAGGCCTCGCTACAAGCACTAATCAACGCTTGCCATCCTTTATACAAAGAAGCTTAGCGAGACGGTAACTTTCATTACGTCTATTGAGATTGCAGTAAATAGTCAGTCGGTGAAACGCCGACTCGACTTTTAAACATCGCACTAAAAGCACTAGGACTATCGTAACCAATCATAATCGCAGTATCTAAAACGCTTTTGCCGCTGGCAAGATACTCCAGAGCCAAAAGTAAACGCTTCCGCCGCAGCCATTCTGCAAATGTTAGCGACATTTCTTGCTGAAACTTTCGAGTAACAGAGCGCTCGCTTATGCCCAAAATATGAGCACCATCGGCATTTGTCCAATCATGAGCAATACGCTGACTGACATGCTCACACAAAGAGACCAAAGAGTCGGAGGTTGGCAATGGCACATAGAAAGACACGCTCGACAAACGACGTAATTCGTCCAAAATCAATTCAATAATTCGCTCATCACGACCTCCTGAAACAATTTCGTTAGGAAGCTCTAACGCTTCAACAATAAGTGCCTTTAACAGCATGGATACGTCAATGACAGAGCAATCATGGGGCAAATCGGCCCGAGCAAGAGGATCAATAAACAGCGTTCTAACTTTTACCAATCCTGTCATATGGAGGCTGTGTTCAATTCCTGCAGGAATCCACATTCCCCGATTTGGAGGAATCACCCAACTACCAAAACGAGTCTCCACACGTATCACACCGCTTAACGTGTGAATCAGCTGTGCGCAGTTATGAGCATGATAAGGCTCAAATTTACCATGTTCATAATCTTGTGCGTAAGCCACAACACTATTTGGTAAATGATTGTTTTGAAACAACACGCAGCTCTCCTAGAAATCCATCGATCATTCAATCGAGTGTACCTATCAATAAGCAGATCTCAACACACTACGCGAGCAAACTTAAAAACCTACAATAACAAGCTTGCTTTATTGAAATCTAACAACCAAAATACTGTTTATACATACAGTATTTTAGGTGTTTTATGTCTACTTCTTTTATCTATAACAGCGATCAAAAAGGCGAAAAATCTCCTTTCAATAATCCTATCAAGGGGCGCGGCACAGCCAATAATATGGCGGGGCGCTTTGCTATTACGCTGGTTGAAGTAGATGAAAACGACGAAGCCATTGCCTTATTGGAAACCTCTTCACCCAAGACGGAAGTTCGTCATGAACGCGCCAAAAGCATTATTAGTCGCAATTCGTCTCCTGATATTCCTTTTCGCATGTCGGTAAATCCTTATAAAGGCTGCGAGCATGGCTGTGTATATTGCTTTGCTCGCCCTACTCATGCGTATTTAGATTTGTCGCCAGGGTTGGATTTTGAGACCAAGCTGGTTGCCAAAACCAATGCGGCATTTTTGTTTGAAGAAGAACTGGCGCACCCAAACTATCATTGTGAACCCATTGCATTAGGTATTAATACCGATGCTTATCAGCCGATTGAAAAACAGCTCAAGATCACTCGTCAATTATTGGAAATCGCCTTGGCGCATCATCAGCCAATCTCGCTAATAACCAAAAGCACCTTGATACTCAGAGATATAGATTTACTCACTCAAATGGCAGCAAAAAAGCTTATTCATGTAGCGATCAGTGTGACGACGCTCAATAACGATTTAAAGCGTATTTTGGAACCCAGAACAGCGTCTGGAAAAACACGTTTGCACGTGATTAAAACCTTACGCGAAGCTGGAATTCCGGTTTCGGTTTTGGTTGCACCGGTGATTCCTTTTATCAACGATAACGAGCTAGAAGAAATCGTCGCTGCTTGCTCTGAGGTTGGCGCGCAATCCATTAACTACATAATGCTGCGTTTGCCTCACGAGGTTGCGCCTTTGTTTTCGGATTGGCTCCACCAGCATTATCCAGATCGAGCTGAGCATGTTTTGCAGCGCATTATGGATATGCGCGGTGGCAAGCTCTACAACAGTCAATTTGGCAAGCGCATGACAGGTGAAGGCATCTTTGCAGATTTGATTAACCAACGCTTTCACGTAGCGCGACGCAAATATGGATTGGATGAAAACAGACTGAGCTATCTCGATTGCCGCCATTTTGCCGTTCCACCAAAGGAAGGCGATCAGATGGCGTTGTTTTAGTAACTTAAGTAGTCTGCTTAACGCAGAATTCCCTAAGAGCAAAACTCTTAGGGAATTTGAATGTCGAGTCTTTGTTTCGAGAACAACTATAGTTTGTTGTTAAATTGGCCCACCGCATCAACGACTTGTCTTGCACCGATCTGAATATCATTCATCACATTACCCGCTTCGGTAGAAAGGTCTAATGCCTTATGAGCTTTATCCATGCTTTCTTCAATAAGAGATACAGCTTTTTCGGTGAGGTTTTTATTTTCCCCAACCACCTTGATAATTTCTTCGGTGGCCGAGCTTGTTCTAGAAGCAAGTTGTCTAACTTCATCAGCCACTACAGCGAAGCCTCGGCCTTGCTCGCCTGCTCGCGCCGCTTCTATTGCAGCGTTCAGAGCAAGCAAGTTGGTCTGATCTGCAATACCGCGAATACTTTCTACCAAAGCAGCCACTTTTAATGACTGAGTATTGAGTTCAATTATTCCTTTGCTAGCACTGCTCATTTGCACTGAAAGTTCATCCATGGTCTGAATCGTCGACTCGATGACTTTTTTACCTGTAATAGCGTCCGCATCACTTTTCTTGGAGATGTCATAGGCGATCTCAGAGGTTTCCGAAATAGCGAACTCTCGATTCATTTGCTCGGTAATAACCGTCGCGAATTTAACAACTTTATATAACTCGCCACTTTCATCGTGTATTGGGTTATATGAAGCTTCCAACCACACCGCATTTCCATGGCTATCAAAACGTTTGAAACGTTCAGAAACAAATTTACCCGACCTAAGTTGACGCCAAAAATCCTGATATTTTGAAGACTCAACTTCTTTCGAATCACAAAACATTTTGTGATGTTTACCAATAATTTGGCTTTTTGAATACCCCATACTTTTAAGGAAGTTGTCGTTAGCATTTAAGATGATGCCATCTAGACTAAATTCGATCACTGCAGACGAGCGGTTCAATGCAGCTAACATGTCTTCAACTTCTTTAGACTGAGAAATCGTTCGCGTAAGCTCAGCCGAGTAAACTTCTAATATCACGCGCCCATCTTCTGCTTGTTTTCTTGGCTGGATAATCGAACGATACCATGCTTCTTGACCTTTCTTGGTCTCTAGCTGTAAAGCGCCATGCCAGTGCTTTTTCTCGCTAATCGCAGACAACATTTTTTGGCAATGCTCTTTTTCTAAAGACTTTTTAAGTATCAAGTCTTTAATATTTTTGCCTTTTAATTCTGCTTTCTCAAATCCACAGGACTTTATGAAAAGCGAGTTTGCATCGACTATTTTTCCGTCTGATGTCATAGCGAAATACAGCATTTCCTGTCTAAGATCGGCTTGAGTCTCTTGAAAGGAAACAAGTTCTTTTTCCAATTCAGTAATTCGGGTCAATAATTTATTGTTACCAAATAACATTTACTTCTTCCTTAAGTATCTCAATTCAATTTTTATTAAAGAGTAGCGGATGTTTTACACGAACACGACATTATTTTTGTTTTAAGAAAACGACTTAGCACTATTTACACAAAAACATTATGTAAATCAGCCGATTCAGTTTATAAACAAGCTTCGACTTACCCCTTTTTTGGAACCTATTTGCATGCCTAGTGATGACTTTATCGATCTGCTCAAACTGCTTATTCGCGCGCCCAGTGTGGTTGGCGCAGAGCATTCATTTTTCCGCGTGTTACAACGCGAACTGGAAGAGCGAGGGGCAAAAGTCACTTGGTACGAAGGTTTGTTAGTTGCCCAAGGCAGTGATCCGTTTAGCACCATGTTTTCGGCGCATATAGATCGTCACGGCTTGGTGTGTACGGGCCCGAATGAATTCCAATACGCAGCGTTTGTATCAGCAAACCGCACCGATTTATTAAACAACTCGGTTTCTGAAGAGTTGATGACCAAGGTCACAGAGCGTTTCAACCATGAAGAGATCTACGCCTACGAGCCTTGGTCTGGGGTTTACCGTGGTAAAGGCACAATAAAAAGCTCTTACGTTTGTGAATTCCGTAACAACTTAATTTTCGAAACCGAAGGGTTAGAAGGTGTGGTTGCTGGTACACCCATTGCGTTTAAAGACCAATTACACATCGTTGACAATCGCTTAGAAGGCCAGCTTGATAACGTGATTTCAGCGGCGGCCTTGGTGCATCTTTTTGATCATGGTTTTAAAGGTACGGCCTTTTTTACTGCCCAAGAAGAAGCAGGAAAAAGCTGGCGCTATTTGCTTGAGTGGTTCCGTCGCTTTGGTGGCTCAACTAACCGCTTGTTTGTGGTTGATACCAGCCCTTTTCCAAATGTCGATGCCGCCAATGAACAGCTTCTGGTACTTAGGGAAAAAGACGCCAACGCCACGTTCAATAAAGACAGTACACAACTTCTTGAAGAACTGTGCGTAAAAAACAACATCAGTTATTTGTATAAAAACCGTTACGTGGAAAACGAAAACGCGAAACGTGCTGAGCAAGGATTGCCGCCAAGCTCGCTAGGTAGTACTGAACTTGGTCGCATTATCGCCGCATCAAATGGCTTGGTAGATGGCACCACAATTCAAATTCCAACCATAGGCTACCACACCATGCACGAATCGGCAGCGGTGGAATCGGTGGATGCGTTTCTAGATATGCTAAAAGTGGTGTCGAACATTTAATTCACTTCGTACCATTTACTGATTGGTACTATTTGCAACACACAAAAATCCCGTTTCGAAATATAAAATCAAACGGGATTTTTATCTGACTCAAAACTAGTTTTTAGGCTAACGGAGCCTTAAACATCTTTAAATTTCAAAGTGCTCAGTCTTTACTTTCTACATAAGCGTGTTTACTGGCAAAAGCTTGCAGAGCTTCACAAGCTTGTTCCCATGCATTGTCACCCTCATATAAAGCAGATTTTAAATACGCTGATGTCATTTTTTGGGTAATGGCGAGACGATCAGGATCTTCGTCATCGGTTTCTTTTGCATCATAACCAGCAATGCCACCTAACCCATGTTTTCCTCCAATTAATGACAACAAAAAATCGCTACCCGGCGCAATATAGTACGGATCCGCATGCCAGTCTGCATCTCGGGTTGTGAAGTGGGTGCTAAGATCTTGATCACCATACACCACTAAGTTTTTTGTGGTCATTGATGAATAATTTGGATTAATTTCAGGGAACCTTTCTCTTGCTGATTCAATTAAATCATCTCCCCCTTTGCCCACTGCCGCTAATAGGACTCCGGCTTTGATACGCTGATCTAATACGCTGCGTATATGTGGTAGCGTCATGCCCATTAACATAGCCGCTGTCATCGCCCCTGCAGAATGCCCCACGATCGCAATGCGTTCCTTATCTAATCGGCCAGAAAGACTGACTATATCGCGCTCAATTTGCGCCAAATTGTCCAAAATGGTTTTCATTTCAATCACTCTTTCATTGAGAAAAAGTGGCGCATCTGGGTGAGTATTATCGAGACCACCCACTCTTGAGCTTGCATGGGTAGGTTGAATAACGGCAAATCCTTGCTCAGCGTAATAGTTTACCAACGGGGCGTAACCATCTTTAGAAGGCAGGTACGACGATGGCCCATGACCATGAGAAAGTAAGATAATTGGAATATTATCGCCACTTACTGGCAGGGTAATACGAAGTTCAAGTGGTGTTTCACGGCCTTCTACCGTTAGGGTAATTGGGCTAATAGACAGGGTAAGTTGTCGATTAGACTCTGGGATATTCTTAGATTCGGTAACGAGATTATTCATAAAAGCTCCTTAAGCAATTGAGGTGCTAACTCTACCTAAAGGCGAATGTACAATATATAATGAAAAATCCACATTACATTACCAATAGTATTTAAATGATAGATCCTCTTTCGAGTATTGTGACTCTATTGCAGCCAAAAGCCGCTTTTTCTAAGGTAGTCCACGCCGCAGGCATGTGGCGTATTAGACGCGAAGAAATCGGTAATCCTTTCTATTGTGTCGTGCTAGAGGGAAATTGCGAGTTCACATTAAAAGGCGATGAACCGATTTATCTAACCGCTGGCGATTTTGTCCTTGTTCCAGAAGCTCATGCTTTTACGGTAGCTAGCAGCCATGCTCCAGCACTGGACGAAGCCGATACCGTGCCCATTAAAACGGCTGCTAGCACCTATTTTGTAGGTGAAGCAGAGCAAGAGTTGAATGCGCATTTACTTATTGGCCATTGTCAATTTGAGGCGCCTGATTCAAAAATACTAGTATCGCTTCTTCCGAAACTTGTTCACCTCCGCGAAGCGAAAAGGCTCACCACGCTGGTCGAGCTTGTTATTGAGGAATCTTTGGCGCAACGCCCCGGCCGTGATTCTGTATTGGCTAGATTATTAGAGATTCTGCTGATTGAAGCTTTTAGAACGAAGATGGACACACCAGAAGTTCCTGGTTTGTTAGTCGGTTTAGCCGATGAGCGACTTGCAATAGCAATTCGAAAAATCCATCAAGATGTGAGTAAGGCATGGACGATTGATCAATTAGCCAAAGAAGCCTCATTGTCTCGTTCCAGCTTTTTTCAGCGCTTTAGTAAAGCCGTGGGTTATACACCAATGGAATATGTTATTGCATGGCGTATGGCGATTGCGAAAGACCTCTTAAGACGCCAAACCTTTACTATGGCCACCATTGCAGAAAGGATAGGTTACCAATCTGCCAGTGCGTTTAGCTCTGCTTTTAGCAAACATACAGGACAAGCTCCGTCAAAATTTTTAGTTGAAGACGGTCTTGTTGAGAGAAAGTTACAGGAAGTTTAAACAGAGCAAAACTAGCTTTAGCTGCACGCCTACCTAAATTAGCAAATTCAGAAAGCCAAAAAAATCCCGTTTCAAAACATAAATTTGAAACGGGATTGTTTTACGCTTGAGGCCCATTAATTCGACGACAAAGCCAACTCTTTTCGAATTATGTCTGCGCCAGCGTTCAATGCTTGTAGCTTGCCTCTCGCCACCGCGCGAGGCAGCGGAGCCATACCGCAGTTAGTACAAGGGTAGAGCTTGTCTGCATCGACAAACTGCAGGGCTTTACGCAGAGTATTGGCCACTTCTTCTGGTGTCTCTATGGCATGGTTCGCCACGTCGATTGCGCCGACCATGACTTTTTTGCCGCGAATAAGTTCGAGCAATTCCATTGGCACATGAGAGTTATGACACTCCAGTGAAATTATATCGATATTGGATTTTTGCAGCTTAGGAAAGGCTTCTTCATATTGTCGCCATTCAGAGCCAAGCGTCTTTTTCCAATCGGTATTGGCTTTGATGCCGTAGCCATAGCAAATATGTACTGCGGTTTCGCATTTCAGGCCTTCAATGGCTCTTTCTAACGTTGCGATGCCCCAATCATTGACCTCATCAAAAAAGACGTTAAATGCAGGCTCATCAAATTGAATGATATCCACACCAGCCGCTTCTAACTCTTTGGCTTCTTGGTTGAGAATCTTGGCAAATTCCCACGCGAGCTTTTCGCGACTTTTATAATGATCATCATAAAGCGTATCAATCATGGTCATTGGACCTGGCAACGCCCATTTAATCGGTTGCTTGGTTTGCTGACGTAAAAACTTAGCATCCTCAACAAACACTGGCTTGATGCGGCTAACAGGACCAACAACCGTAGGCACACTGGCATCATAGCGGTCACGAATTCTCACCGTCTGACGATTCTCAAAATCCACGCCGCTGAGGTGCTCAATAAAAGTGGTAACGAAGTGTTGGCGCGTTTGTTCCCCATCACTAACAATATCGATACCCGCTTGCTGTTGCTCTTGTAGAGAAACACGCAGCGCATCCTGTTTTCCGTCAACTAATTGATCGCCTTGCAATTTCCATGGTGACCAAAGGGTTTCTGGCTCGGCAAGCCATGTGGGTTTAGGCAAGCTGCCTGCCGTTGATGTTGGTAGTAGTGTTTTTTCAGTGCCTATTTTTTCAAAAGCTGTTTTCATAATAAAAGATGCCGTCTATTAAATGTAATGTTGGAAAATAACCATGGATACTTGCGTCTATGCGTAATTAGCAGACCACTGCTCAAGTACCTTTTGGTAGGGCTTTATAAAATGCTGCTCAGCAAATTTGCCTTGTTCACTCGCCAATTGACTGCGTTCTTCACGGTCATAAACAATTTGTGTTAGAGAATGATCCGAGTTTTTCAAGTTCGGCTGATAGCTCTTTCCAGCAACCGCGTTGGCGTTGTAAATTTCTGGACGGTAGATTTTCTGGAAGGTTTCCATCGTACTGATGGTGCCAATCAGCTCAAGATTGCTGTAATCATTAAGCAAGTCGCCTACAAAATAAAACGCTAATGGTGCAGCACTGTTGGCAGGCATAAAGTATCGAACCTGTAAGCCCATTTTCTGAAAATATTGCTCGGTCAAAGAGGTGCCATTTGGTTGATATTCAATTCCCAATACTGGGTGCTGATTTCCTGTTCGCTGATAGGTTTTATTTTCTGACACACTCAGACATATCACTGGCGGCTTGGTAAATTTTTCTTTAAAGCTGTCTGACTTCACAAAGCTTTTAAAGAGCTTTCCATGCAGATCGCCAAAGTTATCAGGAATGCTAAATTCTTTTTGGCCTTTGTTATGGTTTGGCAGCACGACGCTGAAGTCGTAATCACGCACATAAGAAGAGAAATTGTTTCCTACAATACCTTCGATACGCTGCTCAGTGTGGTGATCAAGAATATTCGTTTTCAGAATTTCAATGGTTGGGAAAGTCTGGCCCTTCCCTTCGATATCCACATCAACTGAAACGATTTCAAGCTCAACAGAATAACGATCTCCCTTTGCGTTATCCCAATGCGCCAATGCATTAAAACGATTGTTAATCATCCTTAATGCGTCGCGTAAATTCTCTTGTCGTCGCTCTCCTCTGGCCAAATTCGCGAAATTGGTTGTAATGCGAGTATTATCTGAAGGGCGGTAGCTTTCATCGAAGCAAATGCTCTTAATGGTAAAAGTAAAGCTGTTGTTCATGGTGATCTGGTATCCTATTTTCTGAAGTGAAATAAGGATCTATTCCTTGTTTTCACTTGCCAGTTTTCGATTGGCGGCGATCAGCCTAGTTACTAAGTGAGTACAGTTATACGCAATCACAATCATGAACAAAAATGAATTGAATTTTAATTTGTTGAATTTTATTCATAATGAGGAATAGATACGACTCTTGATTGAATAGTTTCACTCAAAAATAGGATGGGTAATAGGAGGTAAGAGCGCCCCAGGTAGAGCGCTACTTTATCGGACACTAATCAACAAGAGAGAATGGAATAACCGGACAATTGAGCACGATATCGGTTCGTTCGATGGTAACCAAACCCTGATCTTCCGCTGTTAGAATCGCTTCTTCAGACCTCAGCTCTGTTGCCTTGCTTGGGTCTTTCCATGCTACGACGTACATCAACCAAAGCGGTGAGTAATGAGTATCTTGGCTTTTATAGCCTAATGGCTCTGGAACGGAAGCAAATACGCTCCACGCTTGCTCTTGATTCGGAAAAGCATACACACGCTCTAGCACTGTTTTGACTTGCGGTGGTTTCGGATAATGAGGAACAGCGTCACGCAGCCGAGGCGCATAATTGGCATTTTTTGCTTTTGCTACAGCCTGATCAGACACATCTGTCGTTATATAAAGTACTTCTTTGCCTTCATGCCAACCGTGCAACAAAGGTAAACTGATTGTGCTCTGTGGCACCTGTTTATTTTTAACAGAATAACTACTACAAGATGCCAATAACAAAACACAGACAATTCCTAAAAGACATTGACGCAACATACCATTCACTCCTGAGTGTTTTAAACAGAAAGATCATTGAAAACCACCAATTAACGGCTATTAATACTATCTACTAACTTATTTAGGCCGCTAATAGCCAACGAGAGACGCGCATGATAGATAAACTTGAAATAAATCATCTTAGAACATTAGATGCGCTCTATCAGTTCAGCAATATTTCAGTCGCTGCTGAACATCTAAGCGTTTCTCAACAGGCTATCAGTCTTCAACTTAAAAAATTAAGAATAATTCTTGGTGATCAACTCTTTGTTAGAACTGGCCACGGAATGATTCCAACGCCCTATGCCAAAGAGATCGAGTCGCACATTCAACAGATATTGATTCAGATAAATAGCATCCCTCCGGCAAAGATACTTTCTCCACAGGAAATAGAAAGGACTTTGGTTATCTGTGCAACAGACTACACACAAGAAGTGATAGTAACTGACCTAATTAGAGAACTTAGACAATACGCACCTAAAATCAAAGTGATCATTACCAATATAGAACACGCCAATCTAACCAAAAAAATCCATCTAGGCACAATAGATCTTGTTTTTACCACCAGCGCCTATGTTCCTGAAGGATTGATTTCCACTCCATTATTTACAGAGAAGTACTTATGTGTGACAGCGAATAAAGCCATTAAACGTACTCATGATCTATCACTAGAACAATTAACAAAACACGACTTCGTCATCGTTTCGCCAGGCATTGGCAGTTTTATAGGTTCTGCTGATACTTGGTTCGAACAACAAGGCTTTCCACGTCAAGTTACCGTATCCGCCCCATCCTTTCATATGGCTAAAGAAATCTTAAAACATTCAGATATGGTGGGATTCATTCCTTCTAGACTTCTACCGTACGAAGGACTATTTGAGCTTCCATTAGAAAAATACCCACCGGGCTATCAAGTCGTAGCAGCCCATCACCCAAATACCAAAAATGACCTATTAATTAGCTGGTTACTGGACAGCATTCAGAAAAAGTTTACTAATTAAAGAGACCTTAACTTGTATCGGTAACAAGCTAGGCTTTATAGTCAAACGCCCTATGCATCTCTACTCTAGCGTCACTTTAAACACTATGTAGAGGTCATTATGTCCATTAAACGCATTAACCCACCATCTTTGTATGACGGTACGGCTACTGGCATGTCACAAGCCACAATCGATACAGATACTGGTTTGATTTTTATTTCAGGGCAAGTTGATTGGGACACCGATTTTCAAACCAATAATCACGATATGAAAACGCAAACTGCTAATGCAGCAAAACACTTAATTACGGTTTTAGAAGCAGCAAACTCTTCAGTCGAGAATATCTTGCAGTTACGTGTCTATGTTCGTGGTGAGGTTGCTGACCATATGGAAGACATCGTCCCTATTATCGCCAGCACATTAGGCTCTTCACGCCCAGCATTAACGGGAATTGGCGTCGCCTCTTTAGCCTCTCCAGAGACGTTAATTGAAATTGAAGCGGTCGCTAAGGTGGCGCTCTAAAGCGCCGTCCCCATTTAAAATCAAAAGGTTAAAAGTGGGGACTACATTATCAGCTTAATTATCATTTTCTTTAGGCTTCGAATATTTATAAACTGTATTTCTACTGACTCCTGCCGTTTTAGCGGTTTGTGAGACATTACCTTTGAACTCCTTTAATAATCGAGGAATCAGTTCTTCCAGCGGTTCATCTTGCTCGTTAGTTGAGCTTAGTTGTGCAGAATCATCTGTTTGCGCCATAGAGTCTAGGTCGTCAAAAAAATCATCAGGCAAATGCCATTCTTCTAGTACTTCTTCATCCGCCATGGCCATGCCGACTTTTAGCACATGAACCAGTTGGCGCATGTTGCCCGGCCAAGGATGAGTGACCAGTAAATCCAGCATAGCTTGCGATAACGCAGGACCGGGTTCTTCTTTTCGTAAACGCTCATGAAGGTATTGAATCAATTTTGCTTTGTCAGTTCGTTCACGCAAAGCGGGTAACTCTATGTTCAAACCAGAAATACGATAGTACAAATCTTGGCGGAAACGCCCTTCTTTCACTTCCTCTTTTAAAATTCGATTGGTAGCGGAAATCAGTTTGATATCCACTGGAAACGCTTCTGTTGAACCCAGCGGCGTGACCACTCTTTCTTGTAAAACCCGCAGCAAACGCGATTGAACTGCCATCGGCATTTCACCAATTTCATCTAAAAACAAGGTGCCGTGATGAGCGCGACGAATCAAGCCAATGGAGCCTCGATTTTGCGCGCCGGTAAAAGCGCCTTTTTCATAACCAAAAAGTTCAGACTCTACCAGTTCAGCGGGAATAGCCGCGCAATTTACCGCCACTAACATCTCTTTGGCACGGGAGCTGTGATAATGCAGACTGCGCACAAATATCTCTTTACCAGCGCCCGTTTCGCCATGAATCAAAATAGGAATGTCTTTTTCCATAATCTTATGAGCTTGGCGCACTAAACGCTCTACTCGGTCGTCGCCATGTTGTAATTCAGCCAGTGGAATGACGTTATCTGGAATTGCTTTAGATGACGATGTTTCCGGCTTTTTCACCTTTTCAAATGGTGGATTTTTTTCATTCATAACAATGACTTCTGACTGTGGAGGAGCAACGTAATCAGCACGCTGACGAAAGTCAGGTATGCGCATAATCTGCTGTACGGGAGGAATCACTTTGACATAGAACTGATAACGTCCCATAGCGATCAATTTCATCGGCAAACTATAGGGATGATGTTTGATCTCCCGCATTTCGATATCAAATATTTGGTTGATGTTGAGCAAAGCTAAGTCCTGCGCGAGCACCACTTCCGCACGACGATTTGCCGACACAATAGTGCCGTTTTCATCTAGCACCAAAATACCTGACCAATGACTGTCTAAACTGACCACGTTGGTATTAAAACTGAGAATGAAATGCTCTTGCTGAAAGGCGGCAAATATCAGGCGATTTTCCACACTCAAGGACATGAGTTTGACCATGCCAAAGGTATGATCCTGCGGAAGATACGCGTCTGAAGAAATGTCTAAGACACCGACCAAATCGTTTTTGGTGTTGTAGATAGGCGAAGCGGAACCCACCATGAAGCGATTGGCACGTAAGAAATGCTCATCCCGGCCGACTTGAATCGCTTCACCAGTAATCAGCGCAGTACCAATCGCATTGGTGCCGACGCCCATTTCTGTCCACTGGTTCCCACCCACCAAACCATGCTGTGAAGCACTACCAAAACGCGGTTGTCCCCATGTGTTCAGCACGTGTCCTTGGCGATCCGCTAACACAATCATGCAAGCCGAATTGCTGAGAATATTTTCGTAATACGGCAGCACTTCGTTTTCGGTGGTCTCCAGCAAGCTACGATGCTGATCGATCAAGTCACTCAAGGTGCCTTTTGGCAAAGTCGCAAAATCTGGACTACTGCTGTGATCCAAGCCAAATTGCTCGCAACGATACCAAGACGCTTGGATTCGCTCTTTGTGAGTCTGCACCATATTCGTTTCTGAAGCGGAATTTATTTCTGCTGTTGCGGCAGCGTTTTTTTCTTGTTTTTGTTTTTCTTCGTCTT
Organism: Marinomonas sp. ef1; assembly: GCF_002806845.1. Lineage (NCBI taxonomy): Bacteria > Pseudomonadati > Pseudomonadota > Gammaproteobacteria > Oceanospirillales > Oceanospirillaceae > Marinomonas > Marinomonas sp. ef1. The sequence goes on from NZ_NHTT01000006.1 coordinate 286,931, forward strand.
GCATTTCCAACTCCAACACATCAGGTAAAACACCCAAAGTGTGCATGAAATGTTCATTGTGATTGCGAGACTGTAAACACTTTGAACACTCGTGAACAGTCCTTTTTCGAAAGCGAAAATCACCTAAAGCAACCAAAAAGTCATATAAAAATCATGTTTTTCAATAAGTTAAATCTGACCGAGAGTATAAAAATTTTTTTGGCACGGCTTTTGTAAGTACTTACCGTATACAGACAAGATTACTGTGCATTCATTTTTGAGCCTTGCAGAAGACCAAGAAGCGTTTGCACTAGAAAACAATAACAACAAAAAAGGTACTTACAATGTCTCTGACGCTGCAGAATATATCGCGCGTTGTTGAAGGCGAGACGTGGATCGACGATGTAAATTTGTCTCTCGAACCCGGCTCTTTCAACGTTTTGCTTGGGCGCACACTGTCCGGTAAAACCACGCTTATGCGCCTCATGGCCGGTCTTGATCGACCAACTAAAGGGAAAATCCTCATGAATGGTGTGGACGTAACAGGTGTTCCTGTTCGCGAACGCAACATTTCCATGGTGTACCAACAGTTCATCAATTACCCCAACCTCACGGTTTACGAAAACATCGCATCGCCGCTTCGCTTAGCAAAGATGGATGAAAAAGAAGTCGACCGCCGTGTACGTGAAACCGCTGAAATGTTGCGCATCGATCCTTATCTTGATCGTCTTCCGCTACAACTTTCTGGTGGTCAGCAACAACGTACTGCGATGGCAAGAGCCCTGGTTAAAGACTCACAAATCATCCTGTTCGATGAACCATTGGTTAACCTCGATTACAAGTTACGTGAAGAGCTGCGCCAAGAATTGCGCGCCTTGTTCAAAGCACGTAATTGCATCGCTATTTACGCAACAACAGAACCGAACGAAGCCTTGGCTTTGGGCGGTAACACGGCGGTATTGAACGAAGGTCGTTTGCTGCAAATGGGACCAACCGCCGAGGTTTACCATCAGCCAAAAGACATTATCACCGCAGAGATGTTCTCTGAACCGCCAATCAACGTGGTTCCCGGTCGTGTCAGCGAAGAAGAAGTCACTTTCGACGACACCGTACATTTTCGTTTAAACAGCGATTTGCGTCGCCTTACTCCTGGTGAATATCAGTTCGGTGTGCGTGCCTCTCACATTGGTTTAGTGCCGCATTCTGACGATGATTTAGAGCTGCCAGTGCGAGTGGATTTGGCGGAAATCAGTGGCTCAGAAACCTTCTTGCATGTTCACAATCCGCATTTTGATTTGGTCCTGCATTTATCTGGAGTTCATGCCTACCAAGTGGACCAAGAAATTAAAGTCTACTTCCCAACGCACAAACTTTACGCCTTTGACGCTCAAGGCAAGATGGTGCATTCCCCTGCACGAATGAGGGATCAATAATCATGGCTTCTATTACATTAAATGCCTTAGCGCATACCTATACAGACAACCCAACCAAGCCAGAAGACTACGCCATCCGCGAAATGTCTCATGTTTGGGAACAAGGCGGCGCTTTTGCCCTGCTTGGTCCATCTGGTTGTGGTAAATCCACACTGCTTAATATTATTTCTGGTTTGCTGGAGCCTTCCCATGGGGAAGTCTTATTCGACGGCAAACGCGTGAACGAATTAAAACCAGAAGAACGCAATATCGCTCAGGTTTTCCAGTTCCCAGTGGTGTACGACACTATGACGGTGTTTGATAACTTGGCCTTTCCATTGCGCAATATTGGCGTACCGGAATACAAGGTGAAGTCGAAAGTATACGAAGTCGCCGAGATTCTTGAATTGTCTGACCAGCTAAAACGCAAAGCCAAAGGTTTGTCGGCGGATCAAAAACAAAAAGTCTCCATGGGCCGCGGCTTAGTTCGCGACGATGTGTCGGCGATTTTATTTGATGAACCACTCACCGTTATCGATCCTCAGTTGAAATGGAAGCTGCGCCGTAAGCTCAAGCAAATCCATGAGCAATTCAATATCACCATGGTGTATGTGACGCATGACCAGCTCGAAGCCTCTACTTTTGCCGATAAAATCGCCGTGATGTACAACGGAAAAATCGTCCAATTCGGTACACCACGAGAATTATTCGAAAAACCCGCTCACACTTTTGTTGGCTACTTTATCGGTAGTCCGGGCATGAATTTCTTTGAAGCGGAACTGAAGACCAAAGACGATCAAAAAGAAGCGCTGATGTTTGGTGACCATGAAATCGCCACCAGCGATGCCATGTTAGCGCGATTAAAAGCCATGGGAGCGAGCAAGGTTACTTTAGGCATTCGCCCAGAGTTTGTTCATGTTTGGGATGGCAAAAACAACGACGCTTTTTCTGTCGAAGTGGATTACGTAGAAGACCTTGGTACTTACAAGATTCTGTCTTTCTTATTCCATGGACAAATAATGAAAGCCCGTCTAAGTGAAGATCAAAAAGTCCCATCTGGGCAAATTTATGTGAGCTTTCCGGAACAGTGGACCAAGGTCTATGTGGACGAGTATCTCGTTGACGTGAACGATCAAACGGACACAGTAGATAAGAATAAGGAGACCGACCATGCAAACTAAAGTCGAAAATAACAAGGCGTGGTTCCTTGTTATGCCTGTTTTCCTCATCGTTGCCTTCTCTGCCATCATTCCTTTAATGACGGTAGTGAACTATTCGGTACAGGATATTTTTGATCCTTATACACGCTACTTTGTCGGCACAGAATGGTTCAAGCAAGTGATGCTAGACAGCCGCTTGCAAGAAGCCTTGTTGCGTCAATTTATCTATTCTTTCACGATTATCATCATTGAAGTACCACTGGGGATTTGTGTTGCCTTGATGATGCCGACCAAAGGCCGAGGCGCGTCTTTGGCCTTGATTCTGGTTGCTATTCCTTTGCTGATTCCATGGAACGTAGTGGGTACCATTTGGCAAATCTTTGGCCGTGCCGACATCGGTTTATTCGGTGCCTTTATGAGCAGTATCGGTGTCGATTATAACTATGCCTCTGATCCTACCGACGCTTGGTTAACGGTTGTCTTGATGGATGTTTGGCATTGGACTCCCTTGGTTGCCTTGTTGTGCTACTCCGGTCTACGGGCGATTCCTGAAGTGTATTATCAAGCAGCACGTATCGACCAAGCGTCACGCTGGGCGGTATTCCGATACATCCAGCTGCCTAAACTCACTAACGTACTGATTATTGGTGTGTTATTGCGCTTTATGGATTCTTTCATGATTTACACCGAACCTTTTGTACTCACCGGTGGCGGTCCAGGTAGTTCCACAACCTTCTTGAGCCAAGCCTTGGTACAGCAAGCCATCGGTCAGTTTGACCTTGGTCCTGCTGCAGCGTTCTCGCTGGTGTACTTCTTAATCATCTTGCTCGTGTGTTGGGTGTTCTACACCACCATCATGAACATGCAAAAAGACAAGTAGGAGCGGATCATGACGCAATCAAATACATCTATGACACGCACACGCAATACAGGTAAAAAAGAACAAGCCCCGGTTTACAGCAAAGCTGAGCGTAAGACGCGTAATGCCCACCTACGTGGACGCTTCGGTTTGGTGCTGTATCTGGTGCTGTTACTACTGCCAATCTATTGGCTAATCAACATGTCATTTAAAACCAATACTGAAATTCTGAGCGGATTGTCTTTCTTCCCTGAAGATTTCACTTTAGCAAACTACGCCAAGATATTTGGCGACCCAACGTGGTACATGGGTTACGTAAACTCGATATTTTACGTGTCCATGAACATGGTCATCAGCTTAGTGGTTGCTTTGCCTGCTGCTTATGCGTTTAGCCGCTATAAGTTCATTGGTGATAAGCACATGTTCTTTTGGTTGCTCTCTAACCGTATGGCGCCACCAGCCGTATTCTTACTGCCGTTCTTTCAGCTGTATTCTTCTGTTGGTTTATTCGATACCCATATTGCCGTAGCGCTAGCCCATTGTATTTTCACAGTGCCTTTAGCCGTGTGGATACTGGAAGGTTTTATGAGTGGTGTACCTCGTGAAATTGACGAAACGGCTTATATAGATGGCTATTCGTTCCCGAAATTCTTCGTGCGTATCTTCATTCCCTTGATCCGCTCTGGTATCGGTGTGACAGCCTTCTTTTGCTTCATGTTCTCTTGGGTAGAGTTGCTATTAGCACGGACGTTAACGTCTGTTGATGCAAAACCTATCGCGGCCATTATGACTCGAACCGTCTCGGCGTCGGGGATGGACTGGGGACTACTCGCAGCCGCAGGTGTGCTCACTATCCTGCCGGGTATGTTGGTCATTTACTTCGTTCGTAACCATGTGGCGAAGGGCTTTGCCCTTGGTCGAGTGTAAGGAGAATTATTATGGCTTGGATGTCTTGGACATTACCTACCGCCCTATTTTTTATCGGCATCGCTGTGATATTGGTCGGCATGACCACATGGCAACTGGTCTCGCCTTGCGTGGAACGTCGTGGCTTTTTGCCACTGGCAACCACGCGTGGTGATCGCTTATTCATTGGCCTGCTTAGCAGTGCTTTTATCCACCTTACATTCGTTGCGTTAACGGATGTGAACATTGCGGTGGCAACCGTCCTATGCGCATTTTGGATGATCATCCTGATGCGTTGGGGCTAGTCAGCGTTTCTCTCAGTACGAACTGATGGACTCTCTAGTACGACAGGCACGGAAGCTAAACATAAAAACCAAAAAAGCAAAACCAAACTTAGTTGAGGTAAAACATGCACTACAATAAGAAAAAAATTGCACTCGCCGCCTTACCCTTTGCTGTCATGATGCATTCAGCCACGTTATGGGCTGACGCATACTCAGACGCTGCAGAAAAGTGGGTAGATACCGAATTCACCGTTTCTACACTAACCAAGCAACAACAGCTTGATGAAATGCACTGGTTCACCGAAGCCGCTAAAAAATTCCGCGGTATGGAAATCAATGTAGCATCTGAAACCTTAACGACTCACAAATACGAGTCTCAAGTGTTGGCTAAAGCCTTCACTGAAATCACTGGTATCAAGGTCAACCATGACTTGATCCAAGAAGGCGATGTGGTCGAAAAACTGCAAACGCAAATGCAGTCTGGCCGTAACATCTACGATGCTTACGTCAACGATTCCGACTTGATCGGTACCCATTTCCGCTACGGCAAAGTGGTACCAATCTCTGACATGATGCAAGGCGACGGTAAAGCCTATACTTCGCCAACCTTGGATCTTGCCGATTTCATCGGTTTGGATTTCACCACAGGTCCAGATGGCAAACTTTATCAGTTGCCAACGCAGCAGTTTGCCAACCTTTATTGGTTCCGTGCTGACTGGTTTGCTCGTCCTGATCTAAAAGCCAAATTCAAATCTATCTATGGCTATGAGCTAGGCGTGCCAGTTAACTGGTCTGCTTACGAAGACATCGCTGAGTTCTTCACCGATAAAGTAAAAACCATCGATGGTGAACGTATATACGGTCACATGGATTACGGTAAAAAAGACCCATCTCTAGGCTGGCGTTTCACCGATGCTTGGTTCTCTATGGCGGGTGCTGGTGATAAAGGCCTTCCAAACGGCTTGCCTGTAGATGAATGGGGTATTCGTATTAAAGATGCGTGTTCACCTGTTGGTTCAAGCGTCTCTCGTGGTGGTGCAACCAACGGCCCTGCGGCAGTTTATGCAACAACTAAATACGTAGAATGGTTGCGTAAGTACGCGCCACCAGAAGCGCAAGGCATGACCTTCTCTGAATCTGGCCCAGTGCCAGCACAAGGTGGCGTGGCCCAGCAAATTTTCTGGTACACCGCGTTTACTGCTGACATGACGAGCAAAGGTCTTCCTGTTGTGAATGAAGACGGCACGCCAAAATGGCGCATGGCGCCTTCTCCAGTTGGGCCATACTGGGAAGAAGGTATGAAGAAAGGTTATCAAGACGTTGGGGCTTGGACTTTCATGAATTCAACACCAGAAGACCGTCGTCTAGCGGCTTGGTTGTACGCTCAGTTCACCACAGCAAAAACCGTTTCTTTGAAGAAAACACTAGTAGGTCTAACACCTATTCGTGAATCAGACATTAACTCTCCAGAAATGGCAGCTGCGGCACCTAAACTGGGCGGTTTGGTTGAATTCTACAAAGGACCAGCGCGTAAACAATGGTCTCCAACTGGGATTAACGTACCTGATTATCCTAAGCTAGCTCAGCTTTGGTGGCAGTACATTTCTCAAGCGGCAAGCGGTGAAGCAACACCACAAGAAGCCCTTAACGGCCTAGCAGAAGCACAGGACAAAGTCATGGAACGTTTAGAGCGTGCTAACGTACAACCTCTATGCGGACCAAAAATGAATACGCCGCGTGACGAAGCTTACTGGTTGGCTCAACCAGGTTCTCCAAAACCAAAATTGGCGAACGAAAAACCACAGGGTGTTACGGTTTCCTATGACGATCTTCTTCGTTCTTGGGAATAATATCACTCTACACTCTCTGAACGTTTGACCGGCTTAGGCCGGTCTTTTTTTGCTTGGCTGCCAAGAGCTAACCAGATCTTTTTGATTTATCATTTTATAGACCCACTCGCGCCCATCTTTAACTTTTTCAAATAACTTAAGTTCAACTAAACCATTCAACACAGTCGCCGCGGTATTGTACGAACAGCCAAGGTTGTCTTTCACATTATTGATAGTGAATATCTTTGCTAAGCCATTTTTCGCCACTTGCAAAACGGTTTGCTGTTTATCTGTAAGTTTGCGATAAAGACCTGAGTCCAACAACCATCTATTAAACGCTTCTAATTCCTGCACTGACTCTGTATAAGATTCTTTAAACTTATTTATCGCCCTAATGATGATGCGACATTGGTAATCGACAAAATAGGTCAAATCCATCTCATCTGTTTCGGTGTAGAGATAACTCTTTCCGTATTGTACTGGCGCCTCTTTCAACAAAAGACTAATCGCAATATAACGAAAAGCCGCGAACTCATTTTTAAACATGTACCAATAAAATAGTGCTCTAGCGACACGTCCGTTGCCATCGTGAAAAGGATGTTCGTAGCCAATCCGAAAATGCAGCGTAATAGCCTTCACCAAAGGATGTATATAATCAGAACCTTCAGCATCATGATGGGATTCATTAACCCACTCTACTAACATATTTAGCCGTGTTTCAAGATCATCAGCTTTCGGCGGTGTATGCACAACCTCACCATCGTTATTTTCAACCACAACATCATCTGTGGTTCTAATAACACCTGGCTTATATTTGCCATCATCAATGCCTTCAACACCGATTTGATGCAGCTCTTCGATGAGCTCGATGGACAAATCTTTATGTCTATTTCCCCACGCAAACTTCATCATATTGAAATTACCAAGGATCATTTTTTCATCAATGCTTCTAGGGGTTCTGGCCCTTCTCAGCATATCTTTTGCGACTTTAGTTGTGGTAGCCGCTCCTTCCAGCTGACTGCTGCTGATGGCTTCGTCTTCCACTAAATCGTTTAACAAATAGTCTAAATGTTTCTGCTCACCGATCTTATTACACATCCACTCCAGCGCAGCTGTGGTGGTATTTCTATCGGTCTCGCTGATGGCTTTGTGGATGGTTGGAGTGAGATATAGACTAGGATAAACAACACTTCCATTAAAAAAGACCGTTTGTCTTTGGTTATTTCTGGCTTCTTTTATAAATGACCAAACTAACAATGCATCCAATTTCTTGGGCAATCGATGCTTTAGCTCATCAAAATGAAAATATCGTCCTTTTGTATCAACGGGACGATAAAACTCAAAGTATTTAGCCGCTAACTCACCTCCACACTCAAAGGCTTTAAGAGTAGGGTTTCCTATGAGCTTTTTAGGTGGAAAAACAATCATAACTATCTCAAAAATAGAAAATATTGAGATGAGAATAGCAAAACAAACTAAAATTGTCTCAAAAAAATAGAAAATTGAGATGAAAAAATCTAATAGCGTTTGACCGGCTTAGGCCGGTCTTTTTTTGCTTGGGCAATAGAGAGAGTCAAATTGCATTGTTAATATTTGAGATGACGTAACTAAACAATAGAATCAATGCGTCATTGGTTCATCGTCCATCATTAAAGCCTTTAGCTCATCCTGCAAGCTTTCGATTTTTTCGGCCAATATATGCTGCTGTGAAGGGGGAATTTGGGCAATATCCTGAAGCGATACTTTTTCTAAGTTTTCGAGCAAACTAACCAAATGTTGTATACGGTCATCTTTTCTGTTCATGCGGGTTCTCTCCGTAGATGCATGGTGACTTCTAACCATAGACAACTTTTCCAATTTACTCTGTCATAAATGAGAAAAGTTATGTAAAAAATTGAAGTATTTTCAGAAAATATTACGGTTAATAATCATTCTCGCTCTTAAAGAAAAAACTATCCAAATATTAGCAGCCGCCTTTTTTAGCTTGACCAGGCGGACAAAATACTCCGTTTTTACCGCCATCTTGATGCGAACCTTCACTTTTGGCTTCAATATCAACACCAGCAAACTTTCCGCCTACTCAGTTTATCTCGCAACCAGTTAACGACAATGAACTGATAGCCATCATAAAAAAAGCGGCTCTCATTCTTTTCTCCTCAATATTTAGAATCAAGCGAGCTTAACAAAGTGTCTTTGGCTCAGCGTATAGCTTTACAAATCTCATCAAGCTATCTGGCAGTTAATAATTTAAAAAAAAGTGCTGACTAATACTGGCAGCCAAATGAGAAGCAAACAAAAGATGAGGCTTATCTATTAAGTCTTTAGGTGGTGAAGTAATCATGACTGTCTCAAAAAACGTCATTTTGAGACAAGTGTTTTTAGATTACAGGACTTCTCTCAAGAGAGCCCAATGGTATTATGGACCTAAGACTAAAATCACTAAGACACTAACGCTGAACGGGAAACCAATTCGATGACATTATCTAAACGTGAAGACTTCCGAAACAAGGGTGTTCTTAAGCTTTCCAATGTCATCGATATGGAAAAAATTGTCGAAGTACAAAGCCATCTTTGGCAAGAAGTAAAACACAAATTTAGCATTGATATCGACGAACCCAGTACATGGTTTGCCAACCCAAGCAATCCTATAGGAGACTCTCGTGCAAAACGCCTAAACGGCATGGGGTCGATAATGCGAGAGCTCAAAGCCTCGGGGAAATTAGACGAGATAGAAAGTGCGATCCAATCGTCTTTAGATCAGGTATTCGGCACTCACACTTGGCGCCCGTTGGATCTTTGGTATTCTTTATTAAGCTTTCCAGGTTCAGAGTCGGTTTGGAATGTGCCTCATAAATCTTGGCACAGCGATGAACCCTGTGTGGTAGGAGACGCCGAGCCTTGGAGTTTATTTGTGTTTGTATTTCTCGATGATGTGAGTGCAGACATGGGAGCAACAACCGTCATTTCTGGGTCGCATCGACGAGCAGAGCGTCTTGCCAAAATATTTGGGACATCCGGTAACGAGGCATTAATAAACGCCTTTGAATCGGTGAATAGCGGACTGTTTGATAACCCTAAAGACGTAACGCTACTGCCTATGGATCAGGTCTTAGACTCCCTTATTCAAGAAGACCCTTGGTTCCAAGAGCTGGTTCAAGAAGGCTCCGCTGATCAACGAATCCAACGATTCATTGAAGAAGGCAGTTCGCTGCATGGCATCGAACAGAAGGCTGTCACCTTAACCGGCGTCGCTGGCGACATCATTGTGTTTGATCCGCGCTGCCTTCACACTTTTTCAGCCAATGTTTCAGGCCTGCCTCGACAAGTATTACGACTCGATTTCAGGCGCCAAATATAACCAATCGGCCAATACCCTTATTCGTCTTTTTATTCAGACAATGAATAAGCAGGCAAACTCGATGATTTCCCAGTAAAATGCGGCATTCACTCCATTCCTCCCAAGGCTTTCATGACAACAATGACACGCAACGACGAACAGACAGATCAACCAGATGAAGCGTTAGAACAATGTCGAAAGGCACTTGAAATCAGCTTGTCTAATTTCACAACGGATCACACGGAAGTCATCAGCCGCATGCAGGAAATTGTTGAGATCTTGCTTAAACAAAAGCAGTTTGCCGAAGCGTTAAAAGAAATAGAACAGCTAAAGAAACTATCGGCTTCGAATAAAAAGATAAAAATCGCCATGCTGGAAATGAAAGGTCGTATCAAACAGGTTGGCGCTAGATCAGGCTTTCGATCCAGAGCCACCAAAAAATATACTACAAAGAAACCTAAGAACGCTTAATCAAAGCGAAAGCTTGAAGCAGTCCAGCCGCCAAAGATCCCTTCATCGTGATACACACAGGTTGCTTTGCTATTTTCAGCCGCTCCAAGAGCAACCATCAAGGGAATTAGGTGGTCTTCTCTTGGATGACAAAGACGCGCATACGGTGCTTTGTCCCATTCGACTAAGCTTGCGCTGCGCTCTGTCGGCTCAGACTCTAATAAGGTTTCTTGCAACCAAGCATCGAACGCACTAGATGGCACTTTAGCTTGCGGGCCTCTTAATCCTAGGTTATGAAAGCTCAAACCACTGCCAACAATTAGCACGCCTTCTTCACGTAATGGTGCCAATGCACGACCTAGCGCCATATGTTCTTCAGGGTTTAGGTTCGATTTAAGTGACAATTGAACCAGTGGCATATCAGCCTCTGGATACATCACTGCCATGGGAGCAAATGCGCCGTGGTCGAAACCTTTTTTATCATCCAAATCCACAGGAAACCCTGCACCTTTTATGAGTTCAGCGACACGAGCTGCGACGTCTGGCGCGCCCGGAGCCTGGTATTTCACTTCATAGGTATGAGCTGGGAAACCGTAATAATCGTATTCCATTCCCGGAGCTGGACTAGACTGAACACCAAAAGTTTTGCGCTCCCAATGGCCAGAAATCATCAAAATGGCTTTTGGTTTTTCAGGCAATTCTTCCGTCATTCGAACCAAAGACGCTTCAAGATTAGAAAACATGGCGCGCATGTCTGTCATGTAAGGCCAAGGGCCGCCGCCATGAGAAATAAAATAAGTGGGTAACATAATCATTCACCTCTAAAACTGGAATAATTAGCCAACTCGCTAAAAGCTGAATTGGCTTTATTTGATGTAATCAGTCTAGGCTTGCGACTCAACTTGATCAATATACATCCAGTTAACCCATCATTTCATTTTAATCAACAATCTAATAAAAAAGACTGCTTGAGTTTCTTTTCGATTAAAAAAAGAAAACCTTCATCATTTGATCGATAAAGGTATCTTCTTAGCCATTAGGCTTTCTCATGCTTGCCTTTTTCATAGGTATAGACACGCAGACGATGGCCATCAGGATCGAGCGCGGTGAACGTCGTGCCAAAGTCCATTTCGGTTGGTTCTTGAATAATATCGACGCCCAGCTCTCGCCATTTGGTGTAATGGATTTGTAGAGTAATCAGATTATCAAGAGCTAGTGCTACTTCCATGCTACCTGCTGGTACATCGTTGGCTTTTGGCAATACGCTTTCTCGCGCCCATAAGCCAAATTTTGTTCCCGTTTCCGAGACAAACAAAGCAAAACCTTCGGTCGACTCGACAGGCTCCCGGCCAAACAAAGGACGATAAAAATCTACACTGCGCTGAACATTATCTACATATAAGATGGTGAAATTTGAGAGATCCATACTGATATTCCTATTCGCTGTTTATATTTCACGTTAAAAGTTTAGTACTTCAAATCAGGCTTTCGCCCGATAAAATGAGAATAAACAGACAGAGTGTCAGATCTTGTCAGCAGTGATGCAAAACACAGGGTGTTTTATTAAAAAGGCTTGGACTCATGAAAGGTTGCGCGCCATTGCTTGAGCAATAAATGACGAGGTGTAGTGTAGCGAGTGTCGATTAACTCACTCGACAGAATTAGGTCAGTACGAAAGTTACGAATTTCTTGGCGCAGTTCACACCAAGCAACCAACACACGAACCTCGTCAAAATAGCCCAAAGCAAATGGCCAGATACGGCGCTGAGTGTGTTTGCCTTTCAAATCTCGATAATCAATAGAGAGGATTTTCTCGTCTCGAATGGCTTGGCGGACTTCGGCCATATTCACCGTATCTGTGGTCGACTCTTTGCTCGGGCCAATCAGCAAAGTCGTATCATCAAGGATGTCTTTTAATTCTGCGGGCAGTACCGAAGCAATTTTATTCAAGGCGTTTTGCGCACCATTGCTTAATTGGCTATCGGTACGTTGCGCGACCCAACGGGCTCCTAACACCAAGGCTTCTATTTCTTCCTCAGTAAACATTAACGGCGGCAGAAGAAAACCTGGTTTGAGTACGTATCCCACACCCGCTTCGCCTTCGATATTCGCGCCCTGCTCTTGCAGCGTCGCAATGTCTCGATACAAGGTACGTAAGCTCACATTGAGTTTTTCAGCCAACGTTTTCCCAGACACCGGATATCGATGGCTACGCAGTAAACCAATTAAAGTAAGCAAACGCTGGGAACGAACCACGTTGTTACTCTCCGCTAGAAGCTTGTTGATTAAGCGGATAATCCGCAAAGCCAGCTGCTAACACATCTAATGTTACTTCTCGAAAGCGTTCTAGCAGTAATGCTTCGGCTTCAATCAATACATCACTAATAGCTTGGTTAACGGCGATTTCAATCGGGCATGACGTATGTTCATCAGAGAGTCCAATGGTAAACACTGAGCTTTCACCCAGAGCATTATGGATATCTAACAAAGTGATATCAGACAAAGCCATGGCCAATGACCAACCTCCGCCATGACCTTTAACCGAGGTGACGTAACCTTTGTCTCGCAAGCCAGCCATGGTGCGACGCACTACAACAGGGTTGGTATTGAGCATACTGGCAATTTTTTCAGAAGTGGCAGGCGCATCCAGCTGATTCATGTGAATCAGTACGTGCAACATGCGGGATAAACGGCTGTCTTTTCTCATCAGGGGTCTCATGGCGAATAACAATATGTATATTCTAACTCAGATTTTCATGAAACATTAAAAGTATCGTGAGTTGACTTTAGAATTTCATGTAACTTATGATGTTATTTAATATCTCTATGTTTAACAGGAATGAGGAACAACTCAATGCAACTTGACGTTATCGTAATTGGTGGAAGCTTTGCTGGATTGTCTGCCGCCATGCAGCTAGCAAGAGGACAAAGAAAAGTTACTGTAATTGATGCTGGAGAACCGAGAAATCGTTTCTCTGATGAATCTCATGGATTTTTCGGACTAGACGGCGTATCACCTTTCGCCATTCAACAAGAAGCCTATCGTCAGCTACTAAAATATCCCACAGTGGACATCGTCAAAGGCAAAGCCGTGGCGGTCGAAAAAAAACCTTCAGCATTTCATGTAACGCTTGAAGACAATACAAGCCTTCACAGTAAAAAACTCATATTAGCCACAGGATTAAGAGATGAATTGCCGGCTATACCAGGTTTAAAAGAACGCTGGGGGGCGACGGTGATTCACTGCCCTTATTGTCATGGCTATGAAGTACGTAACCAGCCACTTGGAGTTATAGCAACCAGTCCGCTATCTACCCATCAGGCTGGAATGATTCCGGATTGGGGGCCGACAACCTACTTTACTCAAGGTCTATACGAACCGGATGAAGAGCAGCGCGCTTTTTTACTAAAACGTGGTGTTACTATTGAAAGCACTCCAGTATTAGAAGTACTAGGACGAGCGCCGGAAATGTCATCGGTCTATCTTGCAGATGGTCGTACGATTCGTTTAGCGGCTCTATTTGTAGGGCCAAAAACTCACATGGCAAGCCCGTTTGCAGAACAACTTGGATGCGAATTTGAAGAAGGTCCGCTAGGTCTAGTGATTAAAACTGATCCATTTAAGCAGACTTCTGTGGAGGGCGTTTTTGCTGCTGGTGATGTATCCAACCCAATGCAAAATGCTACCTTAGCATCGGCTTCTGGCGTAATGGCTGGAGTCGGAGCTCATCAATCATTAATGCACGATTAAACCTTTGGTTTATCTTAGAGGTGGATTATAAATATCCACCTTGGCTTAATTCTTCTATTCCTATCTTCTTTTATTAGATACTAGAGTGAAAATCTCGTGTAATGAATATCTCCTTTTCTGCGCTTTTAAGCGCCTACTTTCTACTCTATCCGTGTTGATAGCGCTTATTAAGTAAACACCACGTCATGATTGGGCAATATCAGATGACATAAGAACCATAGGTATTTTTCATGTCATTTTTTAAGCATGAAAAAACGCGTTATGCTAATGAAAAGAACAACCAACATAGATATTTATCAGGAGATAAAACATGTCTTTTAACATAGCAAAACGCACGCTTCTCAGCAGTATTATTGCAGCGTCTTCAGTATCAACATTAGCGCTTGCACAACAACAGGAAGGGTTCACCGTCACCCCAAGCATCGGCTATTACAACATGGACAGCGATAGAGATACCAAGGATGATACAGCTTACTCTTTAGGTCTAGGTTACCAATTCAACAATCCATGGGCTGTAGAGTTTGTTTACCTAAATGCAGACTCTAAACAATCTAGTGGAGGTGGTGACGTCGATGTAGATCAATACCGCTTGGATGGCTTATATCATTTGCCTAGTATCAACTCGCTTAACCTAACACCTTATTTAGCTGCAGGTGTTGGTACGGCTGATTTCAGTAACGGCAGTAATAACAACACACAAGTAAATGCCGGTGGCGGTTTGAAATACGCTATCAATGATACTGTTTCATTACGTGCGGACTTCCGTCTGGTCGATGACATCGAAGATCATCATCTCGATAATGTTACCTCTCTGGGCGTACAAATGACCTTTGGTGGCTCTTCTAACAATTCAACACCATCCACAAATGATTCTGTCGAAGCTTACGAACAGTCTTATACTCAAGCAGAGCCGGAACCAGCTGCACAGCCACAACAAGCCGAGCAACCGGAAGTCATTAACTCAGAACCAGCTGAACAAGTTCAAGAGGAACCTATTGCAGCATCACCTATGACGGAAGAAACGACCCAACAGCCTGAGATAGTTGCTGAACCACCAGGAAAAATTAATATTCAATTTGGCCTTAACAAAACCAACGTTGAGCAGAAGTTTTATCCAGAAATAGAAAAAATCGCCATCTTCCTTAAAGAAAACCCAGGAAGCACTGTGATGATTGAAGGCCATACAGATAACTCTGGTGCCGCAAGCTACAACCAAAAACTGTCTGAAAAACGCGCTAAAGCCATCGCAGAGGTGCTAACGAACACCTTTGAGATCTCAGCAACACGCGTTGAGGCTATTGGTTACGGTGAAGAAAGACCTTTCGTTGAAAATGATACCGAAGCACATCGTGAAGCCAATCGCCGAGTTGTCGCGATTATCTCAACCAGCGAAGTATAGAAAAGACTCTCGTCTAGGCTCTTATTTGTGATGAGTTTTTATTCGCTTAAATAGCCTAATGCTTAAAAAAAACGCTCGATATTTTATG